>NZ_PCPP01000003.1:300000-383171 GCF_002979755.1 Chryseobacterium culicis
TTGGTTTTTGCAGCATGGGACAGCTATTCTAATGAAAAGATTGACAAAGTTTACGATTATCATACCGATGTAAGAGATCTTCCAAGAGGTCGTTTCGGAAGCTATACCGATAAAATTAAAGAAATGTATGGAGCTCAGACTCCTGAAGAACATTTTGCACATACTGCACGTCAAACTTATATTGCCTTAGGGATTGCTCTTGCACAGGCTGCAGAACTTAAAATCGACAGTACTCCGGCGGAAGGATTCAGCAATGCTGTAGTAGATGAAGTATTGGGATTAAAAGAATTAGGACTAAAAAGTGTAAGTCTTTTATACCTTGGATACCGTGATGAAGCCAATGACTGGCTGTCTTCTATGAAAAAAGTCAGAATTCCAATGGATGAATTTATCATAAAAAAGTAATACCTTCATCGAATCTTTCGTCGTACTCAATATTATGGAAAATCCGAATACACCCAAATTAGAAAACCAGATTTGCTTTCCGCTGTATGTAATTGCTAAAGAGATTACAGGGCTTTACCGTCCTTTTCTTGATGAGCTGGGCATTACCTATCCGCAGTATCTTGTCATGATGATATTATGGGATGGTGACGGACTTACGGTAACCCATATCGGAGAAAAACTGTATCTGGATAGTGGAACGTTAACCCCTCTTCTTAAAAGACTGGAATCTAAAGGATTTATCAACAGAAAAAGAAAAAAAGAGGACGAAAGAGTGGTTGAAGTATTTTTAGACGAAGCAGGAAAACAGCTTCAGAAAAAGGCATGTGAAATTCCGGGAAAAATTCAGGAAAAACTGGGAATACAGCCGGAAGAACTGCTGCATCTTAAAGACACAGTACTAAAAATATTAAACAAAATAGAAAAATAAATGAAAACGTTATATACAACTCAGGTTACCGCTAAAGGTGGCAGAAACGGACATGTAAAAAGTGAAAACGGAGTGTTGGATCTTGAGGTAAGAATGCCAAAAGGCCTGGGAGGAGCCAATGATGATTTTGCCAATCCTGAAATGCTTTTTGCAGCCGGATATTCTGCATGTTTCGACAGTGCTTTGAACAGAGTAATCAGCCTTTCTAAAGTGAAAACCGGAGAAACAACCGTAACTGCACAAGTGAGCATAGGACAGATTGAAAACGGAGGTTTTGGACTGGCAGCAGAACTTGATGTGAATATCCCCGGAGTTTCTATTGAAGAAGCTCAGGCTTTAACTGAAAAGGCTCATCAAATTTGTCCTTATTCTAATGCGACCAGAAACAATATGGAGGTGAAACTTTCAGTAACCAACAACGATTAATCCAATTTTTTTAAGCATAGTTATAACGAAAGGAGCTGTTTCCATGGAAACAGCTCCTTTTTATTTTATTTTCCCACAGATTTCACAGATGAACACAGATGATTGAGAATATTTTAGTACCAGCATGTCATCATTCATCATTCATAATTTATAATTCATAACTCATCATTACCTTCTGTCTTTATTTAGATCACTTTTCTGATAGGCATCTACCTTTTTATAAGAATCATTTTTCTCTTTTTCTTTTTTGTCTGAAATCAGAATTCCGAAGAGATGGTCGATTTCATGCTGGAAAATAACCGCTGTAAAACCTTCTACAATTTCTGAATATTTCTGTCCTTTCAGATCTACATACTCCAGCTGAATGACTTTGCTTCTGTAGAACTGATCTCTGAATTCAGGAATAGACAAATCTCCTTCAGGCCCGAGGTTCTGAAGATCGGATCGCCATACAATCACCGGATTGATAAAGTATTCCAACGGAGTTCCTTCTTTATCAAAACGCTGTACCCAGATTATTTTTCTGTTGATTCCTACTTGAGGAGCAGCAATTCCTACTCCACCATCTGTTGACAAAAGGGATTCTTTCATTCTTTTGACCAGAACTGCCGTATTCGGATCATGAGGATCTGCTTCTGAAGAAATGTTCAGCAATGTTTTGTGCTGACTGGCATCTGTGGTCTGATAGATCGGTAATGCTGTATTTACATCGCCCTGATTAATAATGGAAATCTCATTGGAAGTAAGTTTCTGAGCGTTCAACAGTCCGATAAAAAAGATCAGCAGGATGGGTAATTTCTTCATATTTTTTGAATGTAGTACAAAGGTAAATATTGTAGAATAAAAATAGTTATTAATCCCTGAATTTTAAGTTTTGGCTAAAGCCAATAGAAGTTGATATAAAAAATGAACGGGCTAAAGCCCGTTCCTATTGAATTCAATGTATGTAATTGATTTTTGTCATTCTGAAAGGGATGTAATGTAATGAAGAGTCTCATAATTATAGTAAGATTCTTCCTTCGTCAGAATTACACTTTTGTAAAAAAAATTAAAAAGTCTTCGTCATATCACCCGGAATAATCAGATTGAAATCTGTCGGGATATAGTCTTTGGCAGGAACTTTCAGTTCAGGATCGTCTGATTCAAAAACAGAAATTACCGCCATTTTCAGGTTAGGATTTTTCTGTTTGATGTACCAATAGATTCCCCCAAATTCTTTGCTGTGATAGTTTCCGTTGTAATGGATGAATGTTTTTCCGGCCTGGAAGTTTTTCAGAATAGACTCCGCCATGGTTGCATCTTTTGTAGCCTGAGCTGAGATAAAATTCATCACTCTTGTTCCCTCGGCATGGTCTCCCATCATCTTTTTCATCTCTGGATATCCTGGTGTGTCCAGCGTAACTTTGATAGGCAGCTGAGCAATGTATGTTTTCTCTTTTCCGCTTAATTTATTTAAAGATTCAAGGCCTTCTTTAGCTGTCTGAGAGGCATATCTTCTTGGAATATTGGTGGCCACAAAATTCAGTTTTTTATCTTTGGCAAAATCTACCAAAGGCTTGTAATCTGTTGCGTAATTATTCCATAAACGGGCGGAGTCTTTCAATGTTTTAGCATCAAATTTTCCGTTTAAATATTGATCCAGCTGCGCCTGATTATCTCTTTCAAACATTTCTGCTCCTAAAATAAGCTGACCGTTCTTTTTGGCAAACAGAGCTTCTGTAATTTTAAGCTGAAGCCAGTGATTGATAGAACTGTTATGATTTTCTCCAAAAAAGACCACATCATAATCTGCCAGTTCTTTCACCAGTTTTTCGGTTTTTATTTCCTTTCCTTTTTTATCATAAAACTGGTAAGCTTTAAAGTCCTGCGCCTTCAATGAACAGAAACCGGCAAGCAGTATTGCTATGAAAATGTTTCTCATTTTATGTTGTATTTAATCACAAATTAAACAAATATTTTGTCATTTACTACACAGTACTTGTCAATCTGCTTATATGAAAATTTGCTTTTTTTACTTCTTTGCAATAAAAAAGACCGCTTTGAATTTTACAAACAAAACGGTCCCATTCAAATCATCTAATTATTATTTCTCTAATGTTGCTACAAGATCCTTCCACTCCTGAAGTTCAGGAATTCCAGGTTTTCTTTTCCCGAAGAACTGAACAATAAAGTCTCCTTCATTGTTGAATACTTCGATAGCAGTTACTTCTCCGTCTTCTGTTGGTTTTTTAACAATCCAAGCTTCTGCAATTTTCGTTACATCAAGGTGTAAGTTGAAATCCGGATCCATTACATTGAACCACTGCTGGTGCCAAAGTGTTTTCTTAACGTTTCCTGTGTGGATCTGAATGATTCCTCTGTTTCCAACGAAAACCATAATCGGTGTATTCTTTTCAGAAGCATCTTCAAGGATGTTTACCACTTTAGCATTATCAATTTTCTTAGCAAATCCTTCCGGAGCCAATCGTAAAGCCTGTGTTCTGCTTACTCCATATTTTCTTGTCATCATGAAGAAATCATGGGTATCTTTCAACTCTGTCCATGCTTTTTTGAAACCTTCCACATCAATTTCAGCATCTGCTTTTTCAGCCTGTTTTGGAGCTACTGCTTCAAAAGCCAGTGCCTGATTCTGATCTTCCGTTTTGAATTTTTCAACAATCGCATCGAAAGCAGCTTCATTACTGTCTTTAGTCAGATAAATCTTGTGAAGTGCCAGTCCGTCTTTTCCGAAAAACTGCAGGCTTTTCTTCTCTCCTTCCAATACGGCAAAAGCAAATTTCCAGTGGTTAAGGAAAATTCTAAGATCGATATCTTCGCCCACAAAAAGCTGTGCATGAGGACTGCTGAAATCTCCGTTCAGGTAAGTTCCTTTTCTTTCATGAACACATTCATCATTACGGGTAAGAGCCATTACTTTTCCTAATTGCTCAGCTTCTGTAAGAATTCCCTGGAAATCCGGGTTCAGGACAGTTACTCCTTCTCCAATGCTTGTTGCCAGCAATTCTGCTTCACTTACCGCTAACTGTGCTGCTGCATTTCTTATTCTGACATGTGGATTTTCTGCTTTCAGAGCTTCCCATTTTTCCTTTAAATCATTAACTAATGTGCTCATTACTTTACTTTTTTATGGTTAAAATTGTATAAATTCTTCGTATTGTTTCGTTTCCTGTTTTACTTTTTATTTCTTCTTCTTTTTCAGAAGTTTTCATTCTTTTAAAATGGCTTTTGGAGATCAGTTCTTCCATTTCACTGTTGCTGTACAGGGTGAAGTCATATTCCGTAAACGGCAGCTTCTCCATGAATTCTCTTTGCCCGAATGTAAGAACGAATGTTCCGTCATCTTTTAAAACCCTGTAGATCTCGTTTAAAAATTCTACCGGATTTTCCCAGAAATAAACGGTGTTGACGGTGAATATTTTATCGAAGGTTCTCTCCTGAAAAGGAAGATTTTTGCCTTCATACAAAACAAAATCTGACTGGTTTTCAAATTCTTTATTGAGTCTTTTGGCTTCATTGTGCATGGTTTCAGAAATATCAATCCCGGTATATCTGAGGTTTTTGGCAAGACTCATTATACTTTTCAGGTGTGCGGCATTTCCGTGTCCTATTTCAAGGATTTGTTGACCGTCATCTATCACAAGTGTTTTGATGCTTTCCAACGTCATACTGATGTTGGTAGCATTCATCATTTCACCAATCTCGATGCCTTTTTCACCCTGAGGGTTGGCAAGATTCTGAGCGAGGATTTTTAATTCGTCTTTTTCCATGGTTATCCAAAAATGATCATTGGGTTATTGGTAATAGGATGTCCGCAGATGGTACAGGGAAAATTATAAGCATTGCTGATATTTTCTTCAGTAAAAACTTCCTGTGGAGTTCCATAGGCGGAAACCTGTCCTGATTTCATTAATAAAATCTTATCTGCAAATTGTGCAGCAAGGTTCAGATCATGCAAAACTACAATAGCACTGTTAGCTTTTTTGGTGAAATTTTTGATAATTTCCAATGCTTTATACTGATGTTTTATATCTAAATTATTCAAAGGTTCATCCAGAAAAACCAGTTTATGGGGGATCTCATTTTCAAGCTGTGCCATTACTCTTGAAAGGTGTACACGCTGTTTTTCTCCCCCTGAAAGTGTATTGTATTCTCTTTCTTTCAGATGAAAAATATCAGTTTCGTACATCATATTGTTCATGGCTTCCAGATCTTCTTTTCCAGGCTGGGCATCAAAATACGGGTATCTTCCCATCATGATTACATCCTTCACCTCAAGCGGAATATCATTGCTGTTATGTTGTGAAAATTTTGCTTTGTGTTTGGAAAGCTCTCTGATATTCCATTCTCTGATTGGTTTATCTTTAAATAAAACTTTGTTATTGCCGGATTTCACTTCATCTGCCAGAACACTCAGAAGACTTGACTTTCCTGCTCCGTTGGGTCCTACAATGGCGAGAAATTCACCGTATTCCAGAGAGACATCTACGCCGTCCAGGATACGGAATTCTTTATGTTTATAATTAATCTGGTGTGCCTTAATCATTACAGTGATTTTTTAAATTTAACCAAAATAGCAATAAAAATAGGTCCTCCCATTAACGCTGTTAAAATCCCGATTGGCAATTCTGATGGTGCTACAATGCTTCTGCTGAATGTATCTGCCGTCAATAGCAAGATACTTCCACACATAGCCGACAATGGCAAAATAAAAGCATAATTGGATTTGAATAAAAGTCTTAAAATATAAGGTACAATAAGACCTACAAAACCAATTGTTCCTGAGAATGCCACACAGCTACCCACCATTAAAGCCACAATGATAATAATCTGCTTTTTCAGCCTTTCCACATTGATTCCCAAATGCTGTGCATCTTTTTCTCCAAGCATCATTGCATTCAATGCTTTTCCTTTAGGCAATAAAATAATGTAAGCAATAATTGTAACAATGGCCAGAATGATATTCTTCGTCCATGTTGCTGCTGCCAAACTTCCTAAATTCCAAAAAGTAAGATCTCTAAGCTGTTCATCTTTTGAGATATAGATTAAAAATCCTGTTATTGAAAAGCCTATCGCTGTTATTGCAACTCCGGTAAGCAACATCATCACCACATTGGTTTTTCCTCCGCTTGTTGAAATTCTGTACACCAACATCATAGATAAAAAAGAACCTATAAAAGCCGCGATGCCTACCAGTGAAAATTGTACAACTTCAGGAAGATATTCTTTGAAATGTCCTCCTAAAACAATCGCAATTGCAGCCAGCAGGGTTGCTCCTGATGTAAGTCCTATTAAATCTCCCGTTGCCAAAGGATTCTTGAAAAGCCCCTGAAGGCTTGTTCCTGAAACCGACAACATACTTCCTACTAAAATAGCCATGATAATTCTGGCTGCTCTTACGTCCCAAATCACATATTTATCACTCAATGATAAATGGGGATCTCCTTTTATAAATTGCCAGAGTGCCCTGAACGGAGAGTTGTCTCCAAAATCATAGACCCCTGTATTAAGTGACAGTACTGCTATAATAGTAAGCAGTACTGCACTTATAATAAGATAAAAGTATAGTTTACTTTGTGCTTTCAATTAAAAGTTTGTTTAATCCTACTGCTGCTTCTCCTACTCTTGGTCCGAAACCTGATACTAAACCTCCGTCCATTGCGATGATCTTCTTGTTCTTACCTGCATTGGTTTGGGATACTCCCGGCATTTTAAGTGCTCCTTCATTACCTCCTGCACCCTGTAAACCAGTTTCAAAGAAGAACAATACATCAGGATTAGCTTTTACAACAGCCTCCGGAGTCAATGGTTTGAAATCTTCAAAATCAGTCACTGCATTTTCTCCGCCGGCAAGGGTGATTAATGAAGCCATTGGTGTATTCTTACCGCTCACCATCAACATATTTCCTCTGGCATAGATGAATAATACCTTTGGTTTTTTAGCGATTGGCTGTACCTGTTTCAGATCTGCATCAATCTTGTCATTCAGTTTCTGATAGTCTGTATTTCCGATAGCTTTTGCTACTTGCTCGATCAGTTTTTTAGTTCCTTCCACAGTGTATTCCTGTTTGAAAACTTCAGTTTTAATTCCGGAAGATTTGATTTTCCCCATTAATTCAGGGTTGATATCTTTATCAGAAGCTAAAATTAAGGTAGGAGATACCGCCATAATCGGCTCAATGGTCATGGATCTCATGTGCCCTAAATCTTTAGCGGTAGTTTTTAAACTTGCCGGATAAGTACTGGTAACGTCTGTGGCAACGATTTCTTTTTCGTGGCCTAAAGCAGCTACGATTTCAGTAATTCCTCCGTTTAGCGTTACTATTTTATTGTTAGTTTTTGGTGCTTCAGAAGTAGCTTCTGTAGTATTTTCTTTTGCTCCTGCTTCTGCTTTTTTGCAAGAGTATACTGCTACAAGAACAGAAGCTGCAAGGATGAATTTTTTCATGATATACTATTATTTGATTATTTATAAAGGTTCGAATTCAAAATTGGTGTATCCTCTTTCTCCTTTCGTATTTTTCATGGTATTGAATCTCAGTTTGAAATAAAAACCTTCGGCATCTTTCAATACAAAGAAACGGTCTGCATACACAAAAGGAACCGGATTGGATGCAGTACCGGTAGTGGTTCTCCATTTATCTCCAATCGCTCTTTGGTCATTGAATACGAATTTTGCTGGCTCCACATCTTTTAATTTAAATGCATTGTAAGCCGCATCAAGACTTCCTGTAACACTTACCTGGTAAGCTCCTACTCCATTAAGGGTATTCGTTGCTACAAAGTCAGCATAAAAATAACTTCCTGCACTGGTTGTAGGCCCCATGAATACTTCATTGGTAAATGTTGTGAAGACCAGATCCCATTTTTTCTTCTTAGGCTGAATTTTTACCGGAGTTCCTGTTTTCAGGTTAAAAAATGAGAAGTTGTATTCTGTATCTTTGGTAATAAGATATTCTTTAATATCTGTTCCTGTTGCATTTACGTCTGCATAACGGATTTTGTATCCATTCTGAGCTCTCAGGATCTGAATCTTTTTCCATCCTCTCGGATCACCGGACAATGAAACAGAACCTGCCCCGATATTGGCTGCAGAAGGTATTTCTCTCCCTAAATTGATCAGATAAACAGGATTTTCAGCATCATTTTCTTTGATGGCATCTATTCCGGAAGTCTGATTAAGAAAATCTCCGTTCGGGTTGTCAACATATTTCATGTTCGCTGCATCAAATGTTCCCACCTGAGCAATGTCTTTCAAGCTTGATATATCAGATTCTTTTACTTTACTAATGTCTGAAGCGTTCGGTATTTTAATCACCGTCATGGCAAGAGATCCGTTCATAATCACTCTATAGGTATCGCCACTATAAAAACCAAGATCCCAGTCTGTTCTGCTGTTAACTGCCGGATTGGTATAGTCACTCAAATCAATCCAAACCTGATTAGGTTCTGTAGGACCGCCAATTTGTACACTTACTTCAGACCCTGTCATAGGAGGAACCGGAACCGGATCTTCGTCTGCGGAAAGGCAAGACTGTGTGGCAGCCATGATAGAAAGAACAGATAATATTTTTAAATACTTCATAATCGTAACTTATTATTTAAAATTGAAACATTAATCGGGCAAAATAGCTTCTGCCATAGTATAAATTAACAAACCCATTCGCCGCGGTATGAGCAGAACCTGCCACTGCGGTAGAGTTTAATCTCGTTACATCAAATATATTTTTTACCCCGGCAGAAATTTCAAAATGTTTATTCCAGAAGGGCTGGCTCACGATGAAATCCATCATATGAAAGCTGTCTATTTTTCCAAGGCGGAAACCTTCTGTTGGGTCTGATACATAAAGTCTGTCCGGACCTGTGAATTTGTAATAAAGGGCAAAATTGGTATCTGTATTTTTCAGTTTATAGGTTGCTGTAGCTCCTGCCTGTACCAAATACTGGAAGTCTGTAGGGGACGAAGATTTTAAATCAATCAATGATACTGATGTTCCGCTTACAGATCCTCTTAATGATAAGGCAAACTGATCTTTTCTGAAATCTACATTTGCTGAAATCAATAAGTTTTTATACGTATTAAGATTCATGTATTTGTAGGTAGAAGGTTCTTTTACCATTACCATTTCAATTCTGTCACGAACATCCAGATACAATGCATCTGCTCCGTAAGCAATTCTCCAGTCATTATGAGTTACAAAATTCTGATCCCAGAAAAGTCCTGCTGAGAACCCTTTTTCAGGATTTAAATCAGGATTTCCTTGTACATCATGATTGATGTTTACAAAATAGGTATATAACTCATCATATTTAGGAAAACGGTTGGCAGATCCTACAACTGCTCTAAGATTTGAATTCTCAGAAGTCTTATACCTAGCTGACAGAGAGTAATTATATTGATTGTTAAAGTTCTCACTCAAAGAAAGTCTTACGCCCGGTCTTAAAGAGAATTTATCAGAAACATTCCATTCTGCTGAAAGGAAATTGGAATAGGTAAATATCTTTCTTTTTACGGCTTCCCCCAAGAAGTCTCCTGCAATCAGTGCAGCATATCCATTGGTATAATCTAATTCATATCCTAACTGGAAATCAAAGACTTTACTATCCAGGAAGTTACTAAACA
Organism: Chryseobacterium culicis; assembly: GCF_002979755.1. NCBI lineage: Bacteria > Pseudomonadati > Bacteroidota > Flavobacteriia > Flavobacteriales > Weeksellaceae > Chryseobacterium > Chryseobacterium culicis. Next base: position 309,921 of record NZ_PCPP01000003.1, read on the forward strand.
TCCCTCTTGAATAGATGACATCTGTTTTATAATAAGACTGTTTTTCCTGTTTGCTTTTCACAGCTCTGTTCGGAATATCGTAATTGTAGTCGAAATATTGTCTATCCTGATTCTGGTAAGAGAAATCTCCCATGTAGCGGATATGTCCCAGATTGGTCTGGATATTGAATTGATGAACCCAACGGTTGGTATTATATTCTCTGTCTCTACTTTCGTAGGCTACTCCACCCAACCCGTCATTAAGAGGATTTCTGTTTACCTCAGGGTTATAAAAATTGAATTTTTCATTCAGGAAAGACAGTTTATAAAAGAATGTTGTTTTGTTTTTGCTGTATCTCAACAATGCGGAAGCATCATACTGATCTTTAGGATTCCACTCATATCCTCTTTGGTTATCCTGTCCGAAATATTTATAGCCTTTGCTTTCTCCTGCAAATCCCATAAACTGGTTATGGTTGAAATTGATACTTGCAAACCATTCATTACTGATATTATAATCTACATTCAGATTCTGAATATGTCTTCCGTTTCCTCTTTTCTTAAGATCATACTGGTCTCTTACCGTTTCTTCCTGTAAAGAACCTCTTACACTGATCTTTTTTGTACTGGTTTTCTTTGTAATAATATTGATTACACCGGCAACGGCACCATTTCCGTACTCAACCCCCATACTTCCTTTTACAATTTCGATTCTCTCTATATTGCTTAAAGTAATTTTAGTAAGGTCGATATTACTGCCTAATCCTGTATCCCCTACTACCGGAATATTGTCTATAAGAATTTTCACATAATCCCCATTAAGTCCCATAATTCTTGCTGTCGAGTTTCCTGAGCGGGTATCTGGAGTAATCTGTATGTTAAGACTTTGATTTAAAACTTCTGCAACATTCGTGGCTGCCATATTTTTAATCTGCTCTGCATCAATAACATCAACCTTATAGATGGACTTGTTAATGGACTGCTGCATATACTGTCCTGTAATAACAACTTCTTCAATTTTCTTTTGATTAAGAGAATCCTTTTCTTGTGCATTTACCCATAAGGCCACGGATAACGATAGAACGGAAAGCACTTTCTTCTTCATAAGGGTACAAATTTTCGACAAATATAAAACTTTATTTAGACTCATTAAAAATAATTGTATATTTTTGTGGAATAATTCTAAATAAAAATAATCTCATGAAATTAAAATTACTTTTAGGAGCTCTGATGTTTACAGCCTTAACGGCGAATGCTCAGGTGTCTAACATCAATGAAAATTTCAACAATTTTACAGCTGGGAATACCACTTTCCCACAATTTGGATGGTCTGCCATCGTGGCACCCATAACAGGTGAGTTTCCTCCTGTACCTCCAAGAATGATTGTAGCGGGAGATTCAAACAGATTCGTTCAGTCGTATGCTGGAAACAATGCTACAGGTTCTTCTTATCTGATTACTCCACAGATTGAAACTCCAACAGGAAATAAAACTTTGACTTTTGATACTACATTGGTGTCACCATCTCCCGGACCTGGAAGCATTCAGATAGGAGTAGCATCCAACCCTGCAGATATGTCAACTTTCGTTCCTGTAGGAAGCCCTATTAACGTATCGGTTATTGGTACAGTACAGAATATCAGTGTGAATATTCCGGCATCAACAGGTTCATATATTGTATTTAAATTCACTCCTACAGCGACTCACGTTGCGATTCAGGTAGATAATGTGGTGTACAATACTACTGCTTCTTTAGGAGTGTCAGACCATATTAAATCAACAGAAAACTTCAGATTTGCCTTAAATTCTGATCAGTCAGCATTAGAATTTATTGTAAAAAAAGATCCTAAAAACATCCAAATCTATTCAGCAGCAGGACAAAAAGCAGCGGAAGGAAAACTGAACGGACAAAGATTTGATATCAGCGCTCTTCAGTCAGGAGTATATTTTATGAATATTGAAACTGCAGAAGGAAAAACGATCCAATCAAAATTCATCAAAAAATAAGGTTTATTAGACTATTATTTGCCTTTTTAAAGCCGGCGGGATCACTCCTTCCGGCTTTATTCGTGTCTGCTTTTTCTTAGGTATGAGAATGTTTAAAATAAAAACACGATAAAAATCATGTTTTTATTTAGACTGATTAAAAATAATTATATATTTTTGTGGAATCATTCTAAATAAGGATTTAAAAAATAAATTATGAAAACAAAACTATTATTGGCTTCAGTACTGGCAATGTCTGTTCAGCAGACTGTTTTAGCACAGACTGACGCGTTGGGATACTCACAGGTAAATATGACAATGGGAAGCGGATACCAAAACCGTGTGTTTGTAAACCTTGCAGACGGTAATATGGTTTCTCAGCCAGCCAATACGTGGGATATTGCTTTTTATAGAAACTCAAACTATGCATTCGGATCAAGAGTAAATGATGCTAAAGATATTGAAGTATTCACTGCTTCAACCAATTTAGCTGACTGGGATAATATCAGCATCAGTAATGAAGCTTCATGGGGAGCACCGCTTTACAATCCGGATCAGACCACAGACTGGAGCCAGGGAGCTTTTGAACAGGGGCCTGTGACCTCTCCAAACCCTAATATCCCTTCCACAGGTTGGGGAGTTTACAACCCGGTAAATCACCATATTCAGGGGAAAGCTATTTTTGTGTTAAAATATGCTTCAGGAACTTATATTAAGTTTGCTATTGAGGATGCCTTCGCAGGATACACCTTCAAATACTCAAAATGGAACGGTACATCATGGGGAGCTACAGAAACAAGAACTCTAGCTAACGGAACAGATGATTCTTATTTCAATTATTTCTCCTTTGATACCGGAGCAAAAGTACCAAGTCTGGAGCCGTCCAGAACTGCATGGGATTTCGTATTTACCAAATACTATACATTCTATATGGGAGTACAGATGTACCCGCTTTCCGGAGCCATCCAAAGCCCGAATGTTAAAGTAGCAATGACACAACCAGAAACTCAGCAAACAACAGCTTATGCAATTCCTGCCAATGCAAGTTTCTCATCAGCGATTACCACTGTAGGACACTCATGGAAAGGTATCGGAACGGTAAAAAATGATGTTGTATACTACGTTAAAAAAGGAAATGATTACTACAGAATGTATTTCACAACCAATGGTGGAGCAAGTACAGGAAATATGTATTTCAAATACAAAAAGATCACTGAAACTTTGGGAATTACTGAAGTAGGAAAAAAAGCTTCTTTCGGTATTTATCCTAACCCGGCAACAGCAGATAAAAAAGTAACTGTTCTTTTTGATGTTAAAGAAAAAGCAGGGAACAAAGGGAATGTAGAAGTTTATGATCTTACCGGGAAAAAGGTATATTCTGCGGAACTTACCAATCAGGCAGGATTCTATAAGCAGGATCTGAACCTTTCTACCCTTACATCAGGAAATTATCTTGTAAAAATTACTTACGGTGGCCATTCGGAAACGAAAAAGCTTATCGTGAAATAAAATATTTTATTTTAATACTTTCTATTTTTTCTAATAAAAAAGGCGGTTTCATAGTATTGGAACCGCCTTTTATTCTTTAAGGAAACTAAAAATATTTAAATCTTTAAATTCTTAAATCTTCAAATATTAAAAGATTAATATATCTTAAATCCTTTATAAACCTCTGCTGAGCTTTCCATAATTTTGGAAGCATCTTTACGGAAATCTAAAAGGTGATCCTGACCGTTATGTCTGTTGTGGTGCTCAACGCTTTCCCAAAGCTCGATCAGGAAAAAAGTTCCTTTATTATCTTTATCCTCAATAAGGTCATACTGCAGACAGCCTTCTTCCTTTCTTGTTTCTTTCACAAGGTTCTGAAACAGCTCTACAGCATCCATCAGATAATTTTCATTAAACTTAAAAAGTGCAATGATATGTAAATTCATGTTCTAATATTTAGTGATGTAAAAGTAAAATATTTTCAAAACCGAATATCCTTTTAAGCCCTTTATTTTTCAATACAATGCATAATTTTTAATTAAAAACTGATTTATAAATAGTTATAGAACTCATCACAATCACCAATGTTCCGATAATCACAAACATTTTCTTTACAGGAAGCTTAGCAGTGAGCATCGCTGAGAAAGGAGCAGTAATAATTCCTCCAATTAAAAGCCCGAGAATGATATTCCAGTGCTGGATTCCCAGAGTAAAGAAAAAGGTAACGGCTGCTGTGATGGTAAGGATGAATTTGGCCACTGTAGAACTTCCCACTGCAAATCTTGGGGTAAATGCATTTTTGATCAATGTTCCCGTTACCAAAGGGCCCCAGCCTCCTCCGGCAAAAGAATCTATAAAACCACCTATAACTCCCAGCCTGGTCAGATTGGTTTTTCTTTTCAGAGCCTTACTTTGTTTTTCTTTAAATGCATTCGATAGAATCTGAATCCCAAGATATAAAGTATAAAAAGCAATCAGTGTTTTGGTGATCTTCGCATAATATTCTCCCAGGTAAGTAAGACTGACTGCACCAATAACAGCCCCGATAACTGCAGGCACTGCAAGTTTCTTCACTAAACTCTTACTGACATTTTTCAATCTGATATGGCTGATACTTCCCGCTGCCGTTGTAAAACTTTCTGCCGAGTGAATACTTGCACTTACAATATGTGGCGGAATATTCAAAAGCATAAGTGTGGTGGTACAAATGACTCCATATCCCATTCCCATGGATCCTGCAACGATTTCTGCAAAAACACCTACCAAAAGCATCCAGTAAAAAATATAATGATCTTTAGCCAGAATCGTTTGCAGCTCTTCAAGATATCCCAATTCATACATTGAAAAAACAGCAATGGATATCATAACAACGGTCACAAAAAGGACATTAAGCCTTACCTGAATTTTTCTTGAGATCACCATATTACAAAACCGTTTTAATCCATACTCCTTCATCATCAGCAGCACTGATCATAAAGACATTTAACGATGGTCTGTTTTCTACAGACCTGTTTTCAGATATAACACGTGCAGCAGCCGAATGTACTGCAGGAATAGAAGGTGTAAGCTTTTGTAACTGGTTTGCCTCTTCTTTTGAAATCATAATTTATTCATTTGAAGTAGTGCAAATATCTGATAAAATATTTATCCTACAAAACAAGTAGACTATTAATTCAAAAAAAAGGATCAGGTTAATCTACCAGATCCATTAAAGTTTTTTTCTCCAGAATGTTCAGGGAAGCATCCCGAACCTCTATCAGTACATCGTGAAGCCCGCAGTGATCTTCATTGCAATCAGCACATTTTTCGTAAAAATTCAGACTTACACAGGGAAGCATCGCAATAGGACCATTTACAAGACGAATAATCTTCGCCAGCGTCACATCTTCAGGATTTTCTTTGAAAAAGTAACCTCCACCCTTTCCTTTTTTACTGTCAAGGATGTCTGATTTTTTCAATTCAAGAAGGATATTTTCCAAAAACTTTAAGGGAATCTTTTTATGTTCCGCAATTTCAGAAATAAGAATCGGACCTTCATTTCTTTTTTCTACAAGATATGAAAGCGCCTTAAACGCATATTGAGATTTTTTTGAAAGCATTACAGCAAAAATAAGAAAATTGTTTAATATTTGAAAAAAGGGAGAAAAACGAAATGGCAAAAGAGTAAAAAGATAAATTTTTCTCTCCGTAATTTTACGGTTTTAGGTACCACACTTTTGCCTTTCTCCCATTAAATCATTATGTTTGCCATATGTTCAGTAAACAAGAGGCACAGCAATTAAAAAAGGAATTTTGGACAGCTTTTGGAAGATCATTTCCCAGAAAATGGATTCTTTATGACACCAAAATCAAGGACATGGCATTTAAATTTTCTGCCGACAATAAAAAAGTAGAAGTTTCTCTGGATATCGAAATGAAAGATGAGATCTTTCGGAATGCTTACTACGAGAAGATCTGGTCATTGGAAGATATTTTAAAAGATTTCATCGGAGATTTTCAGAAAGAAGAGCATTTCACGCTTGATAACGGTAAGATAATCAGTAGAATATGGATTGAAAAACATAATGTTTCCATTTTTAACAAAAATACATGGCAGGAAATTTTTGAATTTTTTGTAGACAAAATGGACGGTTTTGAACGCTTTTACTACGAATATGAGGATTTTATAAAGGACATATAGAATACTTACGAAATAAATACTATTTTACACTTCAGGTTAAGATAAAAAAGAAAACTTATCTTTGCCACACCACTTAAACTAATAGATGAAACAAACTAACATGATTAAAAATGAGAAAAGTGTACAAAAACATTTTTGGAGAGATTATTTCCAAAAGTAATGCTGTGAAGCTGAGCGAATATCATCTGTATTATTATAAAGAAGGTTCCGATTTCCTGAAAGAAATTGAATTTATCAATGAAGATAATATTTACAACATCAATTATTTTTTAAGTGAAGAAGACGACGAGGCGCAGGTAGTGGATTATCTTAAAGAAAAATCTGACTTTTTTGATATTGAAAAAAAGGAAGCTGCAGATGGCTTTATTATTTCCACCAATAAATTATATTCCTTATCTGTAGACGATCTGCCCTTAATTTCTAAAACTGTTTTCAAAACGGATGACCCGGAAAACTTTATCTGTTCACAGGTTATCGACAATGAAACTCATCAGCCGCAACTTGAAAGGACCATTAAATGCTGGTATACCCATGATGAAAAAGGGGAAAAATATGCCGCCATTGAATGCAGCTATCAGGAAGACGGAAAACTTGAGCTGGCTGTAGATAAAACCCCTGATCCTGATCATGAAGAAAACTGGATACATTATGATTATGACACTTTCCAGGATCTTCAGGCACAGATAACCACTGACATCAGTTATTACAGGACAGCGGCTCTACTTCCAAAAGAAGCGTATCAGCAATAATTTATATTCTTCTTTTACCTCAAAATTATGAAATGAAATAGACTTCATTTTTTTTAACCTAAAAGTACAAATACCAATCTGGTCGATATTTCTAATATCCTTGGATATCCAGATTGATAATACTGAAATTTCTTTACATAATTTCAGTCATCAGTCCAATAAGTGATTACATCTTATAGCTATAAAATAAAAAAGAGAAACCTTACGATTTCTCTTTTTTATTTTTTATCCAAATTTCTTTTTCCTTAACCAGAAGAACAATCCTCCGATAAGGCCGATAATGACCAATGGAAGCAGTAAATTCAGCCACTGCCAATTGGTTTTCTCTTCAGTAATTCTTTGTCTGTCAAGAAGTCTTTCTTCGATATTTCGGTTTCTGAGTTCCATCAGGTTGCTGTCATCGAGCAAATAATCCAAAGCATTTCTCAGGAACTGTTCGTTTCCAAACTGTTCATTCGTTAACAAATCAACTCCCAATGGAAGCGGTTTTCCTTTGATCACTTTGTTCCTGCCAACATCTCCGTCTGCAATAACGATCATTTTATTTTCCGGACTTGATGTTTTGAAGCCAGGATAAGATTTTCTTTCAATTCTTGAGGCATAGGCAGAATTAAACTTCCCTTCCAATGCTACAGCGAAGATCTTCGGTGTACTTGGTTTTTCCATTTGTCCAAGACTGTCTACGCTTGCAACCTCTTTTAAATCTACGTAGTTCGGAACCTGTTTCAGCAAGGTTCTTTCACTGGATTCGAAAAGAACTTTTGTTTTGATATTCTTTCTTCCTCCTAAAGTATCAATGGAAGTTGGAAATTCAAACTTTACAGGGTTAATATTTTTGGTGATCGGATTATTATTTTCTGCAATTCCCAGAGGAAAATACGGCCAGGGTAAGCTTGTGTACTGAGGATTTCCACTTACTTCTCCTGTCACCAGTCTTAACAGGGCAAACTTCTTAACATCTTTTACCAAAGCAGGATTGATTCTCAACCCATAATTGAAAAAGAAGTCTGTCATGTTGATATCTACAGGGAAAGGCATTACTTTTTTGGATCTTGTTAAAGTATCCATTTCAGCATTTACGGCATCAATCATCCAAAGGGTTTTCCCTCCGTTCATGATATACTGGTCAAGAATTACTTTTTCATTATCTGTAAATGCTTTTCTTGGTTTTGCGATCACCAAAGCACTCATCTGCTTCAATAACGGAATATCTTCTATGGAAAGCTCAGTCTGATTTTTAGGAATAATAGGTCCTGCATCGTAATTTTCCATGGCCAGTTGTACAAATCCCTGAAATTCGTCCGGACTTAATTCATCCTGATTAACCAGAATCCCGATTTTCTTTCTCTTAGCCGCTGCAATATTTTTGATATTGGAAACAAGGTTGTATTCCAGACCTTCAATAGATCTTGTCAACTGCTGATCAGCATCAATTCCTGCCTGCTGTACTACCAATGGTATAGAAACACCATCATTTCCATGCTTGATCACGGCATAAGGGAAAAGCGTGATCTGTGAGATTTTCCCATCTTTTACATCCGGAAGAATAGACGGCTGCATACCCATTGCCATCAGGGTATCCTGAGACATTTTTGTTTTAATAGGGTCTATAAATTTAAAATCAATCTTTGGATTAATTTTTCTGAACTCTTCCAGCATAAATTTCGTTTCGCTCTGAAGCTGTTTGAAACTTGCCGGAAAATCACCTTCAAGATACACTTCTACAGTCAGAGGTTTTTTAACAGACTCCAGGACTTTGATGGTGTTATCGGAAAGGGTATATCTTTTTTCTTTTGTTAAGTCTAATCTTATCCCTGAATAAGTCAGGATAATTACCAATGGAACAATGGCAATTAAGAAAATTCCCAGTGGAGATTTAGCATTGAACTTCTTCATAACTCTACTTCTTTTTGTTAATAAAATGATTAGACAATACTAATGAAGCACCGATGACAAGTACAAAATAAGCTACATCTTTAAAATCAATAAGGCCTCTTGTAAAGCCTAAGAAATGCTGATAAAAGCCAATATTCTGAAGGATAAAATCTGCGCCTCCCAATAGTTTATAACTTGCCAGCTGTTCGATTCCAAAATACATAATGAAGCACATGAAAACACCCAGCAGATAAGCCATAATCTGATTCTGTGATAATGAAGATGCTAGAATTCCCACGGCTGAAAATGCGGCGATTAAAATAATCAAACCAATGTAACTTCCGAAGGTCATTCCAAGATCAATATTTCCTGCTGGCACTCCCAACACGTATACCGTATAAAGGTAAATCAATGAAGGAATAAGGCATAAAATTCCAACGATCCATACAGAAAGGAATTTTCCGGTTACCAGTTCTGAAACTCTTAACGGCTGCGAGAAAAGCCAGTTTAATGTTCCGGTTTGCTGTTCTTCTGCAAAAGTTTTCATGGAAAGGGCTGGAATGATAAACATCAACAGCCATGGAACCAATACAAAATAGCTCTGCAGCGAGGCCATTCCGATCTCAAAAATATTAGAATCGTTGTCGAAAAAGAACAGGAAAAGGGTTGCTATCAAACTGAAAGCGGCGATAATCACCCATGCACTCCAGTTTCCAAAGTAACTCCAAAGTTCTTTCTTTAAAATTGCAATCATAGTTTTTTTGTAAGATGTAAAAAGGATGAATGTATGAAGGCATACGTCCTACTCCACAATTATTTGTTTTTTTTATTTTTATTAACCAGTTTCACGGTCATCATGATCAGAAATACAAGAACGAAAAATCCTGCAATTAATTGCCACCAGTATTCAATCACCATCGATTTTAAAATGACGGTAAATACAACCAGAAACAGAATGAATGTTGCAATTTCATTCGCCTGTCTCAGTTTGATATTGGCAATGGGCAGTGTATCCCCATGTAATTCTTTTAAATGAAGAACTTTTTTCCAGCACCAGTAATGATAAATGGCAAGCCCGATAAGGAAAGTCAGTTTCAAATGAAACCACGGCATTTTCATCAGCCCGGTATTTAAAAAGATCATGACCAATCCGCATACCGCCATGATTACTCCTGCCGGAACGGTGATAATATTCCACAATCTTCTGGCCATAAAAGTGTACTGTTCTCTCAGAATTTTCTTTTTTTCTTCAGTAAATTCATCGGTGTCTTTATAGTAAACGAAAATTCTCACGAGATAAAAAATTCCCGCAAAGTAGCTTACCATGAAGATAATATGTAAAGCTTTGATGATGGTATACAGCATCCTAAAAATTTGTTTGCAAAGATAGTTTATTTCGGAAAAAAAGAGAATTTAATCTAAAATCTTTAGCTTAAAATAATAAAGATTCAATATTTTTTAGAATTTGAAAATGAATTTCATATCAACATTAAAATTGAAACGCAGATTGGAACCTTGTCGATTTGAATGATAATCAAAAGGAAGACCATCTACAGGAGCATAATCTTCTTCCTTTCCTGTCATATTAGTATAAGAAATATTTTTTTGTCTGATACCCAAGCCTATTTTAGGCATAAAGCCAAACCATGAAGATTCTTTATGAAGCAAAATGCTGTAGTTAATATTTACTCCAAATTTGGTTCTTTTATAATCTGCCGAGCTAAAAGAATAATACACATCATTTTCGTCGTAATATTTTCCTGAAATATTTTTCCCTATTTGATTTAAATAGAAAGCTTCTGCTGATACAAAATGTTTTAATCTTGATTGAGGCGCCAAACTGTAAAAAACTTCAGGTCTTATCTCAAAAACCCTGTTTTTCCCTTCAAAATTGCTCATATTTACGGGCATTATTTTGTCGGTTCCATAGGCCAATTCGCTTCCAATCCACCATCTTTCATTTATTTTCCGCATATAACCTACATTATAGCGCTGGTCACGAAAAGGAGCAAAAGCACTTACAGTAAGTATTGATTTGTAATCATCCGATTGAGCATAAATTGTATTGAAAAAGCTAAAAAAAACAAAAAGAAGTAAATATTTTTTCACAAAATGGTTATTAGAATTAGTGTTCCAAATATATTATATTATCATCTATTCAGCAATAACATTTTTTTAATTACAATTATCTAATTACTAAAAGAAATAGCATTTATTATTGTAAAAGTGGTGTATTTTTAATGTATTTCAATTTTTCCTTATGGTCAATACATCCAATCCTCTGAATAAAAAAACAGGATTTCTCTAAATAAGAAATCCTGTTTTTTATTCTACAAAAGTAGATTTTTTATCTTAAGAGATCACTCCTAATTCTTTTCCAACTTTTTCAAAAGCAGCAATTGCTTTATCCAAATGTTCTCTTGTGTGAGCCGCAGATAACTGTACTCTGATTCTCGCTTTTCCTTTTGGTACTACCGGATAGAAGAATCCGATTACGTAAATCCCTTCATCCATAAGCTTTTCAGCCATTTTCTGAGAAAGAGGTGCATCATAAAGCATAACCGGAACAATTGCAGCATCTCCTTCAGGAATATCAAAACCTTTAGCTTTCATTTCCGTTCTGAAATATTCTGCATTTTCCATTACTTTATCACGAAGAGAAGTATCATCAGAGATCATATCCAATACTTTCAAAGCAGCTCCTACAATTCCCGGGGCTAAAGAGTTAGAGAACAGATAAGGTCTTGAACGCTGTCTCAACATATCAATGATCTCTTTCTTACCGGAAGTAAAACCTCCTAAAGCACCTCCTAAAGCTTTTCCTAAAGTAGAAGTGATGATATCTACTCTACCCATTACTTCATTAGCTTCGTGAGTTCCACGGCCTGTTTTCCCAATGAAACCTGTAGCGTGAGAATCATCTACCATTACCAAAGCATCATATTTGTCTGCAAGGTCACAAACACCTTTTAAATCTGCAACAATACCGTCCATTGAGAATACTCCGTCTGTTACAATAATTTTGAAACGGTGATTCTTTTCAGAAGCTGCAATCAGTTGCGCTTCCAGATCCGCCATATTATTGTTTTTATATCTGTATCTCGCAGCTTTACAAAGACGAACACCATCAATGATTGATGCATGGTTCAGTTCATCTGAAATAATAGCATCTTCTTCTGTAAATAATGGTTCGAAAACTCCTCCGTTTGCATCAAATGCAGCAGCATAAAGGATGGTATCTTCAAGACCTAAGAAATCAGCAATTTTTTTCTCCAAATCTTTGTGAATATCCTGTGTTCCACAGATGAAACGTACAGAAGACATTCCATATCCGTGAGACTGAATCATCTCCTGAGAAGCTTTCATAACTTCCGGATTGTTTGATAATCCCAGATAATTGTTCGCACAGAAGTTCAAAAGTTTTTTTCCGTTCGCTTCTATTTCTGCACTCTGCTGAGACGTGATGATTCTTTCTCTTTTGTAAAGTCCGTCATTCTCAATATTCTGAAGTTCATTCTGTAAATGTTGAAGGTATTTTTCAGAGATCATTTTTAGTAATTTTTTAGATGTGCTAATTTACTAAAAAGGCAGTAAAATAAAACCTTTTATAAGCTTAATTCTAAAAAATCAATTCAGGAATCAGTTTTAACACTATTAGTCTATAAATTTAGTAGGATAATATTTATATTTGTTTAAATTTTTAATGCATGAGATTAAAGCCGGTACAAAAAATAAAGACAATCAGTTCAGAAACCTTTATCAACAGTCATATGAAGCCGAGAGTTCCTATTATTCTTGAAAACTTTATCCATCCGGAAAGTCCGGCTTTCAAAAAGTGGAACTATGAATACTTCAAGGAAATTGCAGGAGATCACAGGGTGAATATATATGGCAGTGAGCTTGATTCCCTGGACAGAGTAGCCAGTGATCCTATAGCTCAGTCTACTTTTTCAGAATATCTTGACCTGATACAGTCTACCCCAACTGAACACAGACTTTTCTTATTTAATCTATTAAAAATAAAACCTGAACTTAAGAACGATCTTATTTACAATGATGTGACCCATGGTAAACTACTAAAATGGCTGCCTTTTATGTTTTTTGGAGGTGAAGGTTCTGTCACCAGAAACCATATTGATATCGACATGTCGCACGTTTTCATTACACAGTTTCAGGGAATCAAAAGGATTTGGCTCTTCCCGTGGGAACAGTCTGATTGTATGTATAAACTGCCCTATAATTTCCACAGCCTGGCTCAGATTAAAAACCCTGACTACCGAAAATATCCGGCTCTTCTTTATTTAAATGGCTACGAAGCCATCATTCATCCCGGAGAAACCCTTTATATTCCTTCCGGATGGTGGCATTATATTCAATATGATACAGAAGGATATTCTATATCGGTAAGAGCACTTCCATCAAGCCCTCTCGAAAAATGGAGGGGTTTTAAAAACCTGGTCATCACCAGGCATTTTGATAATCTCATGCGTAAAATATTCAAAGAAAAATGGTTCTCTTACAAGGTCAGGCTGGCCAGAAAAAGAGGAGCCAGAGCAGCCAGAAAACAAAGAAGCTTTCAAATTTGAAAGCTTCTTTGTTTTGTTATATTGATTTCGAAAAAATAAGGATTTATCCTTTAATCTCTTCCGTGTTACTGCTTGATAAATTTAATACTCTTTTCGTCAATAGTAATAACATAAGCTCCGGGAATCAATTCTGAAATTCCAATTGCTTTGCCTGGCTGATACGTTCCTTTTCCTACCAGTTTTCCATCTATAGCATGAATCGTAAAATCCACAGCCCTATTAATTCCTTTCAGATTAATTTCATTTTTTGCAGGGTTTGGATATAAGCCAAAACCTTCCTTCTCAACGGAAGAAACACTTAAAGTATTATCCTGGGTAACCGTAGAGTTTTTCTCAATAATCTGATATTCATAATTAAACTGAACACTTGCAATAGGGAAAGTTACCGACTGCAAAAAGCTTTGGTTATTGGATGTATTATTAAGAACAAAGTAAGCCGTCTGCCCCGAAGTTCCTGTCACTTTAATAGGTAAAGGCATTTCAAAAAAACTAACTGTAGAGCTACTTTGCGTCTGAGAAACTTTAAATAAAGCCTGATTACCGCCCTGCATCCATTTGATAGTATAAGTAGGATATCCTTCTCCATATATCCAGTCATTAAAAAATTCTGTAAAATCTGTTCCGGTAGACTGAAGCAAAGAAGCATTAAAGTCAGCAGTACGAGCATAACTGTAAGCCAGATTGGGTCTTGCATGATAGTCTTTAAGTGCCTGATAAAATGCAGCATCTCCTAAAATCCACTTCAGCATTCTCAGCACATATCCTCCTTTGGAATAGGATAATCTGCTGTCAAATATTCTGTTGATACTCGAAAGTCCGTTATCCGGCACATAAACACTTCCTGTTGTACTCGCGGTAATGTAGTTGGATTGCCCCTGTAGATAATTCAGAAATTCAGTATTGGTCATGAGCAGTTTTTCATTGGCAAGATGTTCACCATACGTAGCAAAACCTTCATTCAGCCAGATATCATTCCAGGCACCGCAAGTTACTTTATCCCCAAACCACTGATGGGCAAGTTCATGAGCAATAAGCTGTTTACTCCAGCCTCCCATAGAAGACATTGTCTGATGTTCCATACCGCCTCCGTACATAAATTCCATATGTCCATATTTTTCATTACGGAAAGGATAAGTTCCAAAATAGGTTTCAAAAGTACCCATGATCTGCTTCGTCCATTGAATATTATTCAGACTGGTCTGGTTGGAATTCGTGGACGGATAGATATAGTTGACAAAAGGAAACGGAGGATTTCCGATGGTATCTGTAAGCTTCACAAAATTAGTAATGGACAATGCAATCAGATAAGCTGGTGTAGGATACATGGTTCTCCAGAAAGTAAGCTTTGTAGATCCTGAAGGAAATGTTTCAGACATCAGTTTTCCATTGGCTGCCACACTGTAATTGGATGGCGTTGTAATTTTAAAATCAAATCTTTCGATCTTATCATTTAAGCTTTGTTTGGTAGGAAACCAATCCTGTGCACCGTAAGGCTCATTCAACGTAGAAAGAACCGGAGTTCCGCTCTGAAGAGCAGTTTTGAAAGCATCATTCGCTGTAGAAGGTGCTCCTGCATAATAGATCGTAAGAGAATCCAGTGTATTGGCCGGAATAGAAGCCGGAAAATCAATTTTAAGTTCTTTGGAAGGAAGCTGCTGGAAACTTGTGATATTGGTTCCATGATATTTCACCTGAGAAACCGTTAAGGAGTTGGAAAGATCGAAATAAATACTTCCCATACTTTGTGTTGGTTTAAAATGAGAAGTCACTGATCCGGAGATATTATATACTGCAGGATCCAGGCTAACATCCATTCTTTGATATTGTAAATCGTAATTGAGCGTATTGGGATTGGTATTCCCGATATTCATTTTTTGAGTAAAGGATTTTTTCTCTTTTTCGATCAATCCTTTCATATCCGTATTTTGCCGTTGCTTCTGGCCATAGAATTGTTGAGATAATAAAAATCCCAACACCAAAAGGTACAATTTTGTCATGTTTAGAAAAATTTAATCAAATATAAAAAAAACCTTTTAATCAATGATTAAAAGGCTGTTATAATATATAAAATAAAAAATTTTTAAAGATCCAATGCAGGTTCAAGAATTTTCTCCATCCTTTTCTTTACCATATCTACAGATCCTGAATAGTTATTTACCATTAAAGAAAACACCAATGTTTTCCCGGAATTTGTTTTCAGATATCCTGCTAATGTTTTTACTTTATTTAAAGTTCCTGTTTTAGCAAAAACCTGCCCGTTCCCTCCTACATTAAACATTCTTTTTAATGTTCCGGATTGTCCTCCGATTGGCAGAGAAGTCAGATAAGATCTGTAATATTTCTGATCCATTAAAGAAGTAAGAAACTTCACCTGAGAAATCGGGGTTACATTATTACTTCTTGAAAGCCCGCTCCCATCGATATAGTTAAGACCAATCATATCAAACCCTGCATCTTTCAAGTGATTGGTTACTACAATTTTCCCTGATTCTGAAGTCTGGTCACCCATTCTCTGATATCCTACCGTTCTCAGCAAAGCTTCTGCTAATGAGTTATCACTATGCTGATTGGTATAATAAATAATATCATTCAAAGTAGGTGATTTATACGCTGAAAGCATTTTTCTTCCTTCCGGAGCTGCATCTGTCATTTTCGGAGTTACTTTTCCGGTAACAGAAATTCCGCTTTTCACCAATGTTGTTCTGAAAGAGTTGGCAAGGTAAGCCGGAGCATCAGGAAGTTTGGTTGTTAAAGCCCCGTTTCCTTCATATTTATCAGCATATACCATCTGATGATTATAAGGAGAAACATAGAAAAACTTCTTTTCTGTAGAGAAACCTCCTTTTTTAACAATCAGTTTTTCGTTGGCCGGATTGATATCGCGGGTACTTCCTACCGGCAAATAGTAATTATTGTTTTCCAACCATACAACATTTTCCGGAAGCACTGAAATATTGCCTTTGAAAAGCGCTGTCTGAATGATAATATCACCATTTACCTTTTTGATTCCCTCTCTTGAAACACCACCTACGAAATCTGAAATGATATCTCTATAAGAGGCCGCTCCTGCTTTGTTTGTTCCCAAAGATGGGTCACCACTTCCTATTACATAAAGATTTCCATTCAAAACTCCATTTTCATCTATAGTTCCTGAGTACTCCAACTGAGTCATCCAACGGTAGTTTTCACCCAGCATATTTAATGCCGTTTCCGTTGTAAGTAGTTTGGTAGTAGAAGCAGGTACTAAAGGAGTATTTTCATTGTACGAAGAGATTACCTTCTTCGTTTTCGGATCGTACACTACGAATCCCCAGGTTGCATTTTTCAGCACAGGATCCGCCATCATTGTGTTTACATTAATGTCTACCAGTTCTTTTGCTGACAAAACAGTCTTCTCCACCATCGTACTAACGGGTGATGGCAGGTTTAAACTGCTTTTTTGATTGTCATAATTCTGAGAATAAAGAACGGTAGAAACGGTAGATTGAGCCAGGAAAAGACCAGAAGCCAACACCGCCGCACTTGAAATATATTTTCTGAAATTTACCATCTATCTTCTTTTTGTTCTATAGTTTTGACTCTATAAAAAATGACAGGTTAAATCATCCAATAAAAGAGCCAAACACTTAATCAACGTCCAAAAGTAGAAATTATTGTTATATAACGAGCCACTGTTGCGTTATAAAAGAGTGTAAAGTTTGTTAAAAATTGTTAAAAATCAACAAAAACATCTTTTTTAATGCTTTGATAAGCAGTGATTTCATCAAATTCTTTCAAACTTATCAAAACCATATTTTTGAATTTCTCATAGTTTTTCCCACGGGGAAGCTTAAGCATAATCTGGAACTGATACAGATTATTTAGCTTTGCAATCTGAGCTCTTTCCGGACCTAACACACAATCTTCCGGAAGGTATTTTCTGAGGATAGAACCCAGAAACTGAGACGCACGATCTACTTTATCTTCCCTTCTGTGCTTCATTTCAATCATAATCAGCTTGGTAAATGGCGGATAATGAAATTTCTGACGTTCTGTAAGGATATATTTATAGATCTTCGCAGGATTGTTCATCTTGATCAGCTGAAATACAGAATGATCAGGATTAAAGGTCTGAATAAGGATTCTCCCTTTTCCGGAAACTCTTCCTGCTCTTCCTGAAACCTGTGTGATCAATTGGTAAGCTCTTTCTTCTGCTCTGAAATCCTGTACATATAATAAAGAATCCGCTTTAGGAATAGTAACCAGCTCAATATGATCAAAATCAAGCCCTTTGGAAATCATCTGTGTTCCTACAATGATATCTGTTTCTCCTTCCTCAATTTTCTCATAGAGCTTTTCGTAGGCAAATTTTTTACGCATAGAATCCACATCCATTCTGTCTACTTCATTTTCAGGAAACAGTTGGGTAACTTCCTCATGGATTTGTTCTACTCCAACTCCTCTTTCATTCAGCTTTTCAGAATTACATTTCGGGCAGGTTCTCGGTTTTGAAGCTCTTTGTCCGCAATAATGGCACTTCATTTCATTAGCCGCTTTGTGATAAGTCATTACCACATCACAATTGGAGCAATAATTTACGTAACCACAGCTCTCACATTCTATAACATTTGAATAGCCACGACGATTGTGCAGAACGATCGCCTGATTCTTTTCATCTACAGTTTTCTTGATCTCCTCAATAAGCTTCAGGGAGAAATTTCCTGAAACCTTTTTTGATTCCAGAGCTTCTTTAAAGTTGATCAGTTCATATTCCGGCAGATTGACATTCCCGAATCTTTCATTCAGGAAAACATATTTCATCTTATCTTTTCGGGCCCTGTAATAGCTTTCAACAGAAGGTGTTGCAGAGCCTAAAATCACTCCCGTATTGTAAAATCCGCCTAAAACCAATGATGCATCCTTAGCATTAAAATAAGGAGAAACTTCTCTTGGTCTGTACGCAGAATCATGCTCTTCATCCACAACAATAAGCCCAAGGTTCTGATAAGGTAAAAACAGAGCATTACGGGTTCCTATCAGAATACGGATATCATTTTGCCTAATTCTTCGCCACACTTCTACCCTTTCAAAATCGGTCAGTTTCTGATGATAAAAACCAAGCTGTCGGCCATATTTTTTTTCTAATCTCTGCGTAATCTGTTTGGTGAGAGAAATTTCAGGAAGCAAGAACAGAACATTTTTTCCGTCACGCATGCATTCATCAATTTTCTCTAAATAAATATGAGTTTTCCCTGAGGAAGTCACTCCGTGAAGCAAAACATTCTTCCCTTCTTCAAACGCTTCATCAATCTCAGATTTTGCTGTTTTCTGCTGTTCTGAAAGTTCTTCGAGTTCTTCAATTTCTCCTTCATAGCTTTCAATCCTGTCTTTCTGCATGTAATATTCCTCCACAAGACCTTTATCTGCCAAAGGTTTGAAGTGAGAGCTTCCGAAGTAACCATCTTCAAACAGCTCCGATTTTTTAATAGGAACATCCGGATTTTCTGTCTGCTTTTCCAAAATAAGAAGGAAAAGATCTTTCTGTTTTTGAGCTCTGTTCAGTTTTAAAAGAATGTCTGTAAGATTCTGATTGGCCAAAACCTCATCATTGATTCTTACATAAGCAACTTCCTTCGCTTTATACTTTTCAGCAACTTTCTCATCAATCTCAATGTACTGAAGATCAATCAATGAATTGATTGTTTTAATAATATCCTTTTTAGGAATAAAAGCTTCAATATCCGTGAGATTAATCAGCTGCCGTACTTCCAGCGCCTGAATCAGGTACATTTCGTTGACATCCAGATTTTCAAAATCAACAACAGCACATGGTTTTAATTTTAAATACGTTTCACTTTCCAGTTTTAAAGAAGAAGGAAATGAGAACCTGTAAATTTCTCCAAGACTGCATAAATAATACTCCGAAAGCCAGTTCCAGAATTTAATCTGTTCTTCAGGCAAAATCGGTTTATCATCCAGCATACTGATCACCTCCTTAGCTACAAAATTTTCCGGGGCATTATTATGAAGCTCAAATACAATTCCCGTATAGATTTTCTTTCCGCCAAAAGGTACCAGAACACGCATTCCAGGTTGGATTTCAGACATCATTTCTTCAGGAACTTTATAGGTAAAAGATCCTTTCAGGTTCAGGGGTAAAACAATTTGAGCGTATTGCAAGGGAAATATTTAAAGTGTAAAATTAGATTTTTCTTTAGAGAACTGCAACTTTGTGGAGATTGTTTCAAGCTTCTTTAACAGACCTTGAAATCCAATTTAGAAAAAACATTCAATAGAAACGGACTTTAGTCCGTTTGATAAAAGTAAAATTTCAATAGGCTTTAGCCAAAACCTGGATTAAACGCAATGTCCGCAAAAGATTAGATGAATCATTTTAATTCGTTCGCAAGGGCGTTTTACTCAGCAAATGCATTCCTATGAAATGACAATTAATGCACATAAAAAGTTAAGTATAAATCTCGGATATATTAATAAAAACCTTGATTTACCATTAAAAAAAGAGTTGAGTCATCTCATACCAAAATGCAGAGGTAAAAAATCCGACAATAATACTGACTCCGATGATCAGATTGGTGAGTTTTGTATTCAGCCTAAACTGTTCTGCAATGATGCTCGAAGTAACAAGTGTAGGCATTGCCGCTTCAAAAACAGTAATTTTTGCCACATCTCCTTTTATTCCCAATAACAGAGCCATTCCCAACACAATTGCAGGGGCGAGAATCAATTTATAAAGCATCGACATTGACATCTGAGGAATCAGTTTTTTCCATCCATTGAATTTCAGCTGTAATCCCACTGAAAACAAAGCTAATGGGCTTACCGTAGCGGCTAATTTATCAAAAAACGGTTCTGCAACAGTAAAATCTATGAACTGCGACAATACCAGGGCGGAAATACAACCTATTAACGGAGGAAATGTCACCAGTCTTTTTAAAATAAATAAGGCACTTACTTTTCCTGATTTGCTTCCTCCTTTTACGGCAGCAATAATTCCGAGTGTGGAAAGGGCAAAAAACATGGTCTGATCACAGATAATCGCAATACTCAGCAGACCTTCCCCATAAAAAGCACTGATTAACGGAAAGCCTATGAATGAAGTATTACTGTATCCGCTGGCTAATTCCAAAGTACTCCTGGACCGCCTGGAATAACCTCTGCTTTTGCTGTACAACATCATAAAGAAGAAACAGAACACAGAAATTAAAAATGTGGCTGCAATGGGAAACAGCATCTCTGTTGTCCATTTTACTTTAGGCAGATATTTAAACGAAACTGCCGGAAGAGCAAGATAAAGAATCCAGGTGTTGATACCTTTATGGGCATCGGGGTGGATAGATTTTGTTGCTTTGAATATCATTCCTGCAATGATACACACTGCAATCAGAACAAAATTTACCATAACTATAAAGAAATATAGTGCAAATTTACGGCTGATTTTTGAGTTGGAAGGGTAAAATTTATATTTTTTTGGTAGAATTTCTAATGAAGTTTTTCAGTATTAAACCTTATAGGTTTTGAAAACCTATAAGGTTTGGAGATCTACCTGCCGGAAATTTATAACCCTTGTCAAGGTTTTAACCCTTGACAAGGGTTGGCGGCTGACTTCTTAAGAGTTTTTTTTCAAAAATCAATTTTACTCTGTCATCACATCCCAAAGACTCATTACTCCAATTTTTTCCAAAGGTTTTGAAAGGGTAATTCTTTTTGGGGTTCCCGGCAAGAGATCAAAGAAATTATCACTGAAATGAGTATCTCCAATCAAATAAATATCTTTGGCTAAAATATCTGTTGAGATTTCAATTTGAGTGGATGATATTTTTCTGATTTTGATATTTGGTTTTGAAAGCTTTATATCTTTAGGTTTATTGAAAAAGAACAGCTTTTCAAATGTTGTATCCTTTTCAGAACTGATCTTTAAAACCGTTTCAGAGAGATTAAACTGAGCTAATTCTGATTTACTGATCCTTTTAATTTTCTTACTTACATCAGCATTAATATCATCTGACTGACTGGATTTCCAAAGTGTTTTTCCTTTAAAATCAATCAATTCAAATTTTGTATCAAGCTTTAGTGTATTCATCAAATCACTGATCAGATAAACATCATAGCTTTTATCGGTCTCAGCTATGGATACCAACACAGGTTCAAAACTTCTTTTTGCCTGATAATGGAAGGCTTTCCAGTTTCCGAGATAATCGATGGAAGACCACGAAACCACTGGCCAGCAGTCGTTGAGCTGCCAATACAACGTTCCCATATTGTAAGGTTTTGCGCGGCGGTGAGCTTCAATGGCAATCTGCATTCCTCTTGCCTGCAAAAGCTGTGAAACATAATTATATTGTACAAAATCTGTGGGAATCTTATAATCACGCTTCAGATATTCATTCATAATATCCCAGCCTCTTGCATGTTTTTCATGAGCTTTAACTGTTGGATTTTGAAGGTTCAACTCGGGAGTTCCTGAAAACATAGATTTTGTGGTTTCAAGGATGGGTGTGCCCTGAAAACCATATTCCGACATGAAACGTCCTACTTTCTCGTTGTAAATCTCAAAGGGCTGTTCACCCCACCAAACACCCCAATAATGGGAATCTCCTTCTGTAAGGCTTTCTTTATGTCCCCAACCAATGGATGGAGAGCTTGGCCAATATATATTTTTATCTGATTTCAGGTTTTCTGACAGTGCATTGGGAATGACATCATGGAACAACTTTTTATAGTCTTTCCAAACCTGCAATGAGTCGTCTTTTGAATATTTAAACTGTTTCTGATATCCCCAGTTGACTATAGCCTCATCAATTTCATTATTTCCGCACCACAAAGCAATTGACGGATGGTTCTGAAGTCTGTTGACCTGATCTTTTACTTCCTCTTTTACATTATTTAAAAAAGCTTCATCTGCCGGATAAAAACTTCCTGCAAACATAAAATCCTGCCACACTAAAATTCCGTTTTCATCACAGGCATTGTAAAACTCATCATCTTCATAGATCCCTCCGCCCCAGATACGGATCATATTCATATTGGCATCTTTAGTATCTTTGATCAGCTTCTGATATTTTTCTTTGGTCATCCTTGGTGAAAAACTGTCTCCGGGAATCCAGTTGGTTCCTTTGATATACAATGGCTGCCCATTCACTTTAAAGTAGAATGACTTTCCTTTTTCATCTTTTTCCTGTACCAATTCTACCGTTCTTAGTCCTATCCTGATATTTTTACCATCAATATTTTTCTGATCCTTAGAAAGTTTTACTTCGAAATCATAGAGGTTAGCTTCCCCACGGCCGTTAGGCTGCCAAAGCTTCATCCCTTTCGTTTCATAAGGAACCGAAATTGTATTGATTCCTTTTTTTAAAGATATTTTTTGGTGGATTTTATTAAGATCCAATGTGTAATCACCCGCATTTTCAGCATAAATTTCTACATCAAAACGTAAATCATTAATAGCTTTAGAAGTTTTGTTCTGAATGTCTTTAACCGTAATAATTTTGGCGTTATTCCAGAA
Organism: Chryseobacterium culicis; assembly: GCF_002979755.1. Classification (NCBI taxonomy): domain Bacteria; kingdom Pseudomonadati; phylum Bacteroidota; class Flavobacteriia; order Flavobacteriales; family Weeksellaceae; genus Chryseobacterium; species Chryseobacterium culicis. Next base: position 332,769 of record NZ_PCPP01000003.1, read on the forward strand.
TTCCAATTGAACATCTTTCCATATTCCTGCAGTAACAAGCCTTGGTCCCCAATCCCAGCCAAACTGATATTGTGCTTTTCTCACAAAACTTCTTGGTGATTCCGGCATGGTAAATGGAACTTTCTTCGCTAATTCCTTTCCGGTATTTACTGCAGATTTAAATGTAATCCGTACTGTATTCTTACCTGTTTTCAGATATTGTTTCACAGGAATCTCCCATTTCCTGAACATGTTATCCGTTTTCTTGAGCAGTTTTCCATTCAAATAAATTTCTGAAAAGGTATCTAACCCGTTAAAAACAAGATCAATATTATCGTTTTTTAATTCCTGAGAGGAAACAATAAATGCCGTCTGATAATCCCAATCTTCATTTTCCACCCATTGTACTTTCTTTTCATTTTCATCTTTAAAAGGATCCGGAATAATCTTGTTACTGATTAAATCCAGATGCACTGTCCCCGGAACTTTTGCGGGAAGCCAGTTTTGATCTTTTGAATTTCTGAACTGCCAGTCTTCAGAAGACAAATTTCTTTGAGAAAACTGTGCAGAAAGGATGTTCTGTGTGAAAAGGAAAGCAAAAAGGATCGTTCTATTCATCAATAAATTTGTTTTGTATCGTTACAACACCAGTGATTTTGTCATTCCGAGGGACGAAGGAATCTCTACTCTAAGTATTTAGATTCCCGCTGCGCTTGGAATGACAAATTAAAAGTGCATATCATTATCTTATTTACTCTTTAAAGCCACTACTTCATCCGGATTGGCAAAAGCACCTCCATCGGTAATGGCTGAAGAATGGAAGTAACCAGCTTTTGTAGATGCTCTAATTCCTTCAATATTGGACGAACGAAGTCCGCCTCCAACAAGTATTTCTATTCTTCCATCGGAGAGCTCAACCAGTTTCTTAAGATTTTCTTTTCCTTCGGATACATTAGGTTTCTGACCTGAAGTAAGAATGGTAGAAAAACCACATTCAATTACTTTTTCTAAAGAGTCTTCAAGACTTGCAGCACGGTCAAAAGCACGGTGAAAAGTACATGGAAGCGGGGATGCCAATGCTACCAAAGCTTCATTCTGCTCCATATTAACCTCATCATTTTCATTCAGAATACCAAATACAAAACCATCTGCATGTAAAGATTTTAAATGAACCAAATCATTTTTCATCTGTTCAAATTCTGAATCCGAATAGGTAAAATCTCCTCCTCTGGGGCGGATCATCACAAAAATCGGAACAGTAATTTTTTCACGAAGCTGTTTCATGGTCTCGAAATCCGGAGTTGTTCCGCCTTCACTGAGACCATCACATAACTCTATTCTGTCTGCCCCGTTTTCAAAAGCGATAACTGCTGACTCAGGATTAAAACACGCTATTTCTATTTTTGACATTATATTGTATCTATTTAATTTTACTTTGGCTCATCCTGCAAAACATCTGCAATCAGAAAAGAACCGTTTTCTTTAACTACTTTTATTACTGATGGATATTTCGCTTTAAAACCATCATCCTTCAATACTACATGGAAAATATATTCATCTTTTGAAGAAGATTTTAACTCACAACTTTCAACTTCAATAGTGTTCCAATCCTGTGCTGAGATTAAAAAACCAACACCAATTCCTGCTTTATTGGTATCAAACTTAGACTTCCATTTATTCTGAAATTCTTTTTCGGTAAGGCTTCCGTCTACATCCATCTCTACATTTGTCGCATCCGTTTTATAATCGAAATAGTCTTTGGTTGTGATCTTCTGCCTATTCTTTTCTTCACTTCCGATATCAGCTTTGAAATAATCTACAATACTCTTCTTCAGCCATGCCCGCGCTTCTTCAGATTCATTGGATTCATAATTCAAAACTACTTTTTCCTTTATCGGTTTCGGTTCGTCAGTTGTTTTCATCTCCTTCTTCTCTTCCTTACATGCGATCATGAGAAATAAGGAAGCGATAATTGTTCTTTTCATATCTTATGTTTTAACTAAAGCCAATAGGTATCGTTGATTTGTTTAAATGGGCTAAATTCCTATTAATTTGCTATTTTTTGTTGGAATAACGCAAAGGCACAAAGATTTTTCCTGTAGCATTCTTTTAGGTCGCAAGGATTTTATCTCCGATAAAATTTATTTATAACTCTGGTTATTTATTGCTTTTATTATACAATTATTTTAAAGCAAATTCCGGTGTTTCAAGGCGGTTCCCTTTCTGGTCATATACCGCAAAATTGAATCCGTTCTGAATACAGTAAGATCCATATTCTCCTTTTTTATTGATAGCGATAAAACCCACCTGAATATCTTTTAGATTTTTGTTTCTTCGCTGATTGATTTTTACAATCCTTTCTACTGCTTCTTTACAAGCTTCCTGCGGATTTCTGCCCTGTCTCATCAACTCCACCACAAGATGCGTTCCCACCGTTCTTATCACTTCTTCCCCATGGCCGGTTGCTGTAGCTGCTCCTACTTCATTATCTACAAATAAACCCGCTCCGATAATTGGAGAATCTCCTACTCTGCCATGCATTTTGAAAGCCATTCCACTCGTTGTACAGGCTCCGGAAAGGTTTCCTTGCGCATCTAAAGCAATCATTCCTATAGTATCGTGGTTTTCAATATTGGCGATAGGCTTATACTGACTGGTTTTTAACCATTCTTTCCATTCTTTTTCAGATTCAGGAGTCAGAAGATTTTCTTTTTTAAATCCCTGTGAAAGGGCAAACTGCAGTGCTCCATCGCCTACGAGCATAACGTGTGGTGTTTTTTCCATTACCGCTCTGGCAACAGAAATTGGATTCTTAACATGTTCCAGACATGCTACAGAACCAATATTATAATTTTCATCCATGATACAGGCATCCAGCGTTACTCTTCCATCTCTGTCCGGACGGCCTCCATAGCCTACACTTCTTTCCTTAGGATCTAATTCTACGAGACGAACACCTTTTTCTACGGCATCCAAAGCTTTTCCTCCTTTTCCAAGGATTGTCCATGCTTCTTCATTAGCTTTTAATCCAAAATTCCAGGTAGAAAGGACAATAGGTTTGTTTACAGCTGTAGCAGTAGGTTCAGGTAATTCCGCAGCCATTAAATCCAGTGGGTTTACGGCAAGTGCTGCTGTGGCAATTCCCAGTTTTTTAATAAAACTTCTTCGGTTATTGTTCATGGTAACTCAAATTGTATAATACCCACAAATCTAAAAAAAACTTCTATGAAATCCTCATGACCTTCAAGGATTCTCCGTGAATTATTTTTATTTATCTTTACTGCTGTAATGGACTCATTTAAAACTTTCAGAAATATCTCTTTCTTTCAGGAACTCACTGATGAGGAAATTACTATTTTGGCTAATATCAGTACCCCAAAACTGCTTCAGAAAAAAGAAAAACTGGCAGAACCTGGCAGACCTTTCACTCATTTATTTATTCTTTCTCATGGATTATTGAGGTTTTTCTTTGATGACGAAAACGGGGTGGAAAGTAATCTTTTCTTACCTTCTGAAAAGGAATCAGCTATTATGGAGAGCCCGGAATCCTACTCTGAGGAGAATGAAAGGAAATATACGATAGAAGCTGTAATCGAAAGCCAGATTTTCATGTTTAACAAAAATGAATTTGAGGAGATTGCATTTCAGCACAGAGGTATTTATAATGTCTATCTCAAATCGTTAAAGTTAATCATCAGCATAGCCAAGACACGTATAGAACAGTTTTGTTCTACCTCTCCACATTCCCGATATGAAGAGTTCCTGGAGACAAGGCCTTTTACTTCTCAGAATGCCAACAGAAAGTATATTGCTAATTTTCTGGGCATTACCCCCAACTCTCTTTCAAGGATGACGGCACGTATTCATAAAAAAAGGAACGAAAGAAAAAAATAACTTAGGAATACTTTTTCTCACTTTATTCACTCTATTTTTGCTTACTCAAAACACTATTATACAACCAATTAAAAAGCAAAATGAGAAAAATATCACCTAAAAAAACGACTTATTATTGAATTACCTTTAATATTTCTTAAAATTCAGCGTAATCGGCAGGTTAAATACTGACCGCTCAGATTACTACCTTGTTTACATTTCATTATTACCTCATACAATTATTTTATGCAAAGAATATCCCTACTTCTTTGCCTGTTATTATCATGCAATTTTGTTCAGGCATCAACAGGCAGTTTAGAAGATACTATAGCAAATTCTGCTTCTTGGTTCATTTTACTTGTTTTACCTATAGCAGGAATTTATCTTTTCTGGAAAGTTCACATTTATCCGGAAAAGGTAGCTGAGAAAAAGAACCATCCTCAGCTGAAAGCCATAAAAAGCATGTGCCTCCTTTCCCTTGTTTTTGGAGGCCTTTTATGGCCGATTGCCTTAATCTGGGCCAACTATGATTACGGAAATCAGGACCCCCCAAAAAAAGACATGGAAAACACAGATTTTACTGAAGAAGAACTTAAAACAATCGAAAATTAAAAAAAATGCTGGAATTACTAGTAGCAATATATGCCGGAATATGCTGGCTTCTTATTAAAAAATTAAAGCTAATCCCCTGGACGTTTACCACACAGGTAGTTGTCTATTCATTACCTATCTTCGGATCTATCGCTTTAATATTAAGTTTAAATTATTACTGTCCTATTACCTCTGATGTAAAAGTAGGAAACAGAAGTGTGGACATTACCACTCAGGTTTTGGGAAAGGTAAAAAAAGTATATGTAAGCACCAATCAGGAAGTAAAGAAAGGAGATACTTTATTTGTGCTTGACAGAGAGCCTTATCTACAGGAAATTAAATCACTGGAAGCTAAGTTGAGCAGTATGAAAGCCACTGTACATTCTTACGATGCAGATATTTCAGCATCCAGAAAAAATATTACAGGGTTGCAGTCGCAGCTGGATCTGGCTAACAAAAGAGTAGCTCAATACAAAGAATTAGTGGAAGCCGGAGCAGCCAATAAGTTTGATCTTGAACAGGCGGTAACCAATGTACGTGATCTTCAATCCAGAATCAGTGCTGCACAATCCCAACAGCAGTCTTTGGAAACGAAATCCAATGCTTCTTATGGTGGGGAAAATTCATCTGTTTCTGAGATTCAGGCAAAGCTGGATCAGGCAAAATGGAATCTTTCCCAAACGATTGTTTTGGCTCCTACAGATGGTGTAATTCCCAATGTTCAGCTGAATGAAGGGGCAATTATGGCGCCTTTCAAATCTGCATTTGTTCTGATCCAAAAGCAGCAGTCAGTAGTCGGGTTTTTCGCTCAGAATGAACTGGAAACGGTAAAGAAAGGTGATGAAGTGGAGCTGGCTCTTAAAACAGAACCGGGAAAAGTAGTGAAAGCCAAACTAGAATATGTAATTGATGCTACGAGCCAGGGAATCATGAATAACGCTGGAGGAATGCTCGGCGGAAACGGTTCTACAGCCGGACTTCCTGATACCGCAAGACAACTACCGGAAACCGATGGAAAGCTTATTGCCAAGTTTGTACTGGTAGACAACCAGAAACAACTTACCGTGGGAGCAAGAGGAACAGCCGTGATCTATTCTGATCATATTAAACCACTTCATCTTATCAGAAAAGTAATGGTGCGTATCAACAGTAAAATCAACTTCCTGATTCCTAAACTTCATTAACATGTATAAAAAGTTAATTTTATTGAGTGTACTTGCAGTAAGCTTAAGCTCGTGCATCGGTTATAAAGAAGCAACGCAGGAGAATATAAATGAGCTTAAAGAAAAGAGTGAAATTGCAGCTCATATACAAATTCCTGATGACTGGATTTTTGACAGAAAAGCGAATTCAAAATCAATTTCCTATGACTGGATCAATGATCTTAAGACTCCTCAACTGGAAGCCCTGATTAATGAAGGAATGTTGTATAATGCTGACCTGATTATTGCCCGGGAAAAGCTTAATCAGATTGAACTGGCTATGGAAATTGCCGGAAGTGACCTCTACCCGAGTGTAAGTGCTGTTGCCAATACTTCCAATAATTTGGTCAGCGGCAGCCAGATTCAGCGCCTTGCCTTAAAAGCCAATTGGGAAATTGACCTTTGGGGCAAAAATAAATCTTCACAGATGGCGAGCACCAGCAGTTATTTTTCTGCAAAACATCAGAATACCCTGCTTCATCAATCTATTGCAGGGATGATTGCCAAAGCTTATTTTCTGAATATTGCAGGAAATATTCAGGAAAACAGGATTGAGAGCTATATTCAGAAGTCTAAGGATCTTGAAAAGCTGTATATCATTCAAAAGAAAGTAGGAACAGCAAATGCACTAGACATTTCCAATATCTCTGCAGAAATTATTTCCCTGCAGGGCTATCTTGAAAAGATTAAAAATGCCAATATGCAGTCCAGAAGATCCCTGGAACTGCTCACCGGAAAATATCCGGAAGGAAAGCTGTCTACTCAGAATTTTTTCAGCCCTGTAAAGAATGGTATTCCTGAATCTTTCCCCCTTGAACTTCTGGAGAACAGATCAGATATACAGGCGAATCATTTTCAGATCGAAAAAGCTTTTTACGAAGTACAGGAGGCTAAAGCAGCAAGGCTTCCTTCCATAAGTATAAGTTCCTCTCTGGGTAGTGCCGGAAGTAATGTGGAAGCTATTAATTCTTTATTTTCCAATCCTTTATTAAAAGTGGGTGGAGGATTAGTTTCTCCGCTATTCAATGGTGGAAAGCTTAAAAAGAATGTGGAAATAAAAAACTCTCAGCAGAAACAGGTTGTTGAAGAATATTCAAAAGCGGTTCTGAATGCGTTGAACGAAGTGGAATCTTCTTTAGCCAATCTCCGTTCTATTGAAAAGCAGATGAATTATACTACTAATGCTGTCAATGAACTGAAAAACAACATTAATCTCACTGAGAAACAAATAAAGGTAGGTACCAACAACAGTTTTGTACTGATCCGTAAACAAAGAGACCTTTTGAAAAATGAAATGAACCTCATCAATCTGGAACTTCAGTACAGAATAGAGCGTATAAATCTTTATATGGCTTTAGGTGCGGAGAACTTCATTTATTCATAATTTTATACTCGAAAGGACTGCAGATTATTTTCTGCAGTCTTTTTTATAAAGGATTAATGAGGCAATTGATCTCTGAAATATCCATATACCCATGTTCCGGCAACGGCACTCAACAAAGTAACGGATACGGCTAAAGCTCCTGTTCCAATCTGAGCAAAAAGAGGTCCGGGGCAGGCTCCTGTAATTGCCCAGCCAAAACCAAATATCAATCCGCCGTAGATCTGGCCTTTATTAAACTTTTTTGGAGTAAGCGTAATGGGTTCACCGTAGATTGTTTTTATCTTGAATTTTTTAATCAGCATTACCGAAATCATTCCTACCAAAACAGCACTTCCAATAATTCCGTACATATGGAAAGACTGCATACGGAACATTTCCTGTATCCTGAACCAGCTGATGACTTCTGCTTTCACAAAAATAATCCCAAAAATAATCCCTGCGGCAAGGTACTTCAGGTTATGATACCATTGATGAGTAAGGGTGCTTTCGTTCACACATACCACATCCCGATTGTGTCTATCTTTTTCTTTTATCATGATGTAAACTTCTCTTTTAAAATTACAGTTATAGGGAAAGTATGACGGGCAAAATAATATTAGCCATTAAAAAACCACCGATCATAAAACAGATTGTAGCCACCAAAGAAGGCCATTGTAAGTTGGAAAGTCCCATAATAGCATGTCCGCTGGTACATCCTCCCGCATACCTTGTTCCAAATCCTACCAAAAATCCACCTGCAACCATCATGAGAAATCCTTTCAGGGTCAGTAGATTTTCAAAACTCATGAGCTGTACCGGAACCAGATGGCTGTAATCTGTAATTCCATAGCCTGCCAATTCGGCTTTCAGGTCTGGATTAACAGTTATTTCTGCGGGATTGAGTAAAAAATTGGCAGCAATCATCCCTCCGAAGAAGATTCCCAGCACAAAAAATAAATTCCAGGCTTCTTTTTTCCAGTCGTATTTGAAAAAATTCACATTGGCAGGTATACAGGCTGCACAGATATGCCTCAGCGAGGAACTGATTCCAAAGGATTTATTTCCCATAATCAATAAGGCAGGAACGGTAAGTCCAATCAAAGGGCCGGCAATATACCACGGCCAGGGTTCTTTTATAATCTCCAGCATTTTTTATTTTTTAATCTAATGTATTTAAAATTTTAGTCTGACACACAAAATCACTTTTAGGGATAGCGGTAGATACAATCGCTCTAAAGCCACCTTCAATTTCTGAAAAGTTTCTGTATCCTCTTGCATGAAGAATGCTCGCTGCCATCGTACTTCTGTAGCCACTTCCACAGTGCATGTAGAAATGTTCCGACGGCTCTATCTGATGAATCCATTGGTTGATCAATGCCAAAGGTTTGCTGTAAGCTTCATGAATATGTTCTGCATTGTACTCACTTTCTTTTCTTATATCAATTATTTTTGCTTTTTGGGTTTTTATTTCGGTTTCAAACTGCTCTGCAGAAATACGGTTTACAACATCTGTTTCTTTTCCACTCTTTTCCCATGCTTCAAAACCTCCTTCCAAAAACCCTAAAATATGATCAAATCCTACTCTGCTCAAGCGGGTTACAGCTTCTTCCTCTGTTCCTTTTTCAGCAACCAGAAGGATGGGTTGATTTACATTGGTAATCAAAGCGCCCACCCAAGGGGCAAAATCTCCGTTCAATCCTATATTGACAGACTGTGGAATAAAACTTTTGGCAAATTCACCGTTGGGTCTTACATCTAAAATCAAAGCTCCGGAAGCCTCTGCAGTTTCTTCAAATTGTTTCGGAGAAAGAGCATGCAAGCCTTTTGAAAGAACTTCATCGAAGCTGCTGTACCCTTTTTTATTCATCATTACATTCATCCCGAAATATGCTGGCGGAGGTAAAAGTCCGTCAGTCACTTCTTTTATAAAACTCTGCCTGTCCTTTTGGTTCAAAGCATAGTTGGTTCTTTTTTGATTTCCCAATGTATCTACGGTTTCCTTCTGCATATTTTTACCGCATGCTGAACCGGCTCCATGCGCCGGATAGACAGTAATCTCATCCTGTAAAGGCAAAATTTTATTGTATAAACTATCATATAAAAGTCCTGCCAGTTCTTCCTGAGTCATATGAGCACTTTTCTGTGCGAGATCCGGGCGTCCCACATCTCCAAGAAATAAGGTATCACCACTAAAAAGGGCTTTTTCAATTCCATTTTCATCCATCAACAGGTAACAGGAGCTTTCCAACGTGTGTCCCGGGGTATGAAGAACTTTGATTGTAATATTTCCTATTTCAAAGATTTGTTGATCTTCTGCTATTACAGCTTCAAATTCAGGACTCGCTGTCGGTCCATATACAATTGGAGCGCCTGTTTTATGACTTAAATCCAGATGTCCGCTGACAAAATCAGCATGAAAATGAGTTTCAAAGATGTATTTCAGTTGTACTCCATCCTCTTTCAATCTGTTGATATAAGGCTGTGTTTCTCTTAACGGATCAATAATGGCGGCTTCTCCGGCTGAAGTGATATAGTAAGCACCTTGTGCAAGGCATCCTGTATAAATCTGTTCTATTTTCATTGTATTTATTTTTGATTGTGTTACTTGATACAAATCTCCAGCTTTCTTTTTTCCTCTACAGCTACTTTTGTTACATAAGAAAATTAAAGGAAGATTTCTTTCGTAATAATATAAATACCCATCACCAGGATAAACCATCCGAATGCTGGTTTCAGTTTTTCACCCTCTATTTTTTTTGATAATTGTGAGCCGATTACAATTCCGATAATGGCAATAGCAGTGATAGAAACCAATAGTTTCCATTCTATTTTCACATGGTTTACTGAAGAAAAAAAACCGATCAGAGAATTAACAGAAATAATAACTAAAGAAGTTCCTATTGCCGTTTTTATTGGAATTTTTAAAAGATTTACCAATGCCGGAATAATCATAAAGCCACCTCCAGCTCCCACCAATCCGGTTAAAATACCAACTATCGAACCTTGTCCTGCTGCAAGCAAAGCATTATTCTTATGCCTCGTATGATGTAAAGAGTCTTTGGAAGTACTTATTCTTATCATTTTATAAGAAGCAAGAATCATTAACCCGGCAAAAATCAAGAGTAAAAAGGTATTTTTGGTAACGGTGAATTTCTGTATTTGGAATACCTCATCAGGAATTAAAGGAAGTAAATATATTCTGGTCAGAAAAATAGAAATAACAGAAGGAATTCCGAATATCAATGCCATCTTAACATTGACTAATCCTTTTTTTAAATATGAAAAAGATCCCGCCAGACTGCTTATTCCCACAATAAAAAGTGAATACTCTGTTGCCAGAAAAGCTTCGACACCAAAGAGATAAACGAGAACGGGGACGGTGAGAATACTTCCTCCTCCTCCGATTAAGCCTAGAGAAACTCCTATTAAAACGGCTGCTGCATATCCTATAATTTCCATTTTGCTATTCAAATAATTCTAAGGCAAAAATGGGAATGTGAAAGAAAATCTACAGCTACTTTTGTTACATAAGGAGATTTTTCAACACAAATGAACACAAATAGGTTCACAAGGGACACAAAGAAGTTAGAGTAATTTTTCTTCTTTGAGATTGCTTCATCTTTGGTTCGCAATGACTTTGACTGTCCCTTCAAAAATTTTAAATATTTTTCCTCCCCCAGAGCAGGGGAATGTGAGTACCTTTGATTAAATTGAGTATTTACTATGACTGGAGCGGGTTCAAGAGAATAATTTTGTTTCTTCCCAGTTTGAGTTTTCCTTCTTCCTCCAGCTGTTTTAAAAGTCTTGATACCACTACCCTTGCTGTTCCCAGCTCATTGGCAAGTTGCTCATGAGTGGTATGAATGGTTTCAGAGCCTGTAAGCTCAGATTTTTTTTGAAGCAGGCTAAGAAGTCTTTCGTCTACTTTTTTGAAAGCGATGGCATTGATGATATCCAGGAGTTCTTCAAATCTTTTATGATATAATCTGAAAATATAATCCAGCCATTCCGGATGTTCTTTGATGAATAAAGAGACTTTGTCTACGGGTAGGAAAAGGATTTCTGCATCTTCTTCAATTTCAGCTTTTACGATGCTTTTTTCATTGTGCATCCCGCCCAGAAAAGACATGATACAACTTTCTCCGGCTTTGATATAATACAGTAAAATTTCACGTCCGTCTTCTTCTGTTCTGATCACTTTCAGCATTCCTTTCATCACGATAGGAATAGAACGGATGGAAGCATTTTCATCTAAAATAATATCTCCTTCATGATAATTTTTCGTTGTACCATACTGATACAGCTTTTCTACCAACTCCGGTGATGAGGAAAATTCTGAAGAAAGTATGGTGTCGTCCTGCATTTTTTATTCTAATTTACACCAATTTCATCAACAAACAACCATGCTTTGGAATCTGCTCCGGGATTTCCGGCCGGAATAATACCTGCATTTTCAATATTTACTTTCAGGTATTTTGCATTCTGTGCTCCTACATTCACTTTGATTTTTCCGCTGGCATTTTGAATTTCTGATGCCTCTACTTCTTTGATCAGTTTAAAATTCCTGTTATCATCAGAAACAAAAATCTTTGCCGATTTAGCAAGATGAATCCAGCTTCCTTTATTTTCAAGGGTATTGAAATAAACTTCTGAAAAAGGTGTTTTCTGGCCAAAATCAATTGTTGCCACTACATCTTTCCCCTGAAACCCTAGCCATGTTTTACCCAGTTGTTTTACATTTCCGATAATACCATCTACTAAGGTGAAAGCTCCTCCAAAAGAATAATTTTCGCTTGGCTGTTGTTCAAGGGTTATTTTTTTCCCTGTTGTCTTTGAAATGGTAAATGGTTGTACAGACACGGCACTTTTCAGCTGACCCTCTTCAAAATAAGCTGATTTAATGGTTAAAGAATTAGGAATCTGAACTGCATTCTGATACGTTTTAGAATTAATGGAAGGATTTGTTCCGTCCAGTGTATATCTTATTCCGTTTGTGTTTTGTGAGGTTGACAATTCGTAGGCAATTCCAGTATTGGAAGGAATTACTTTTCCGGTGATATTATAAATACTTCTTGCATAGTTTACCTTCATATCATCCAGAACTTTAAACTGGTTGATCACTCTGTTTTCAAACTCTTTATAATCTTTAGGATCTGATGTTCCCCATCCCACTTCAGAAAGTGCCATTAATCTTGGAAAAATCATATACTGTACCTGTTTGAAATCTAAAATATACTCTGTCCACAGATTAGCCTGAACTCCCATGATGTATTTAGCCTGTTCTGCATTCAGTTCGGAAGGGATAGGATTATAAGAATATACTTTTTCTAAAGGAGTAAAACCACCAAAAGCATTAGGCTCAGATTGCGGATCTCCCTGATAATGATCAAAATAGCAATAAGCTCCGGGTGTCATTACAGCAAAATGTTTTGATTTTGCAGCTTCAATACCTCCGTCCACCCCTGTCCAGCTCATTACTGCTGCATTAGGAGCTAATCCACCTTCTAAAATTTCATCCCAGCCAATAATTTTTCGTCCTTTGCTGTTGACATATTTTTCAATCCGATGAATAAAGTAGCTTTGCAAACCATGTTCATCTTTTAAATTATTTTTCTTAATCAATTCCTGGCAGTGTGCACATTCTTTCCATCGTGTTTTCGGGCACTCATCACCTCCAATGTGAATGTATTGGGAAGGGAATAATTTGATTACCTCATCCAAAACGTTTTCCAGAAAAGTAAACGTCTCATCTTTCGGACAAAAAACATCATCAAAAACACCCCATTTTGTAGCAGATTCAAAAGGACCTTTGGTACATGCCAGTTCAGGATATGCTGATAAAGCTGCCAATGCATGCCCTGGCATTTCAATTTCCGGGACCACCGTAATATGTCTGTCCTGAGCGTATTTTACCACTTCTTTTATTTGTTCCTGAGTATAAAAATAAGGTCCGTAAGGTTTTCCGTCAAACGTATTGTCAACATAAGCCCCGATCATGGATTCTTTACGTTTTGAGCCGATCTGAGTAAGCTTTGGATATTTTTTGATTTCAATTCTCCATCCCTGATCATCTGTCAAATGCCAGTGGAACGTGTTCAATTTATACATCGCCAGATAATCAATGTACTGTTTCACTTCATCTACGGTGAAAAAGTGACGACAAACATCCAGGTGCATTCCACGCCAGGCAAATTTTGGCTGGTCTTCAATCTTCATTGCCGGAATTTTCTTACTCTCTTTATATTGTTCGAAAATCTGAACCAGTGTCTGTAGCGCCAGGAAATATCCCTGTTTAGTATAAGATTTTACATGAATTTGGTTGGGAGAAATTTCTATAGAATAATATTCTTTTTTATGTTCAGCATCAGCTGGAGAAGACGCAGGAATTATAGAACTTGTTAAATGAATACCACCACTCTTTTGAGCATATTGAAATTTTAACTGAGGTTCTATCCGTTTTTTGAAATATTCTGTTTCCTCTTTTGGCAGATCACCACTTAATATGAATGTTTCCGGAAGTATAAATTCTCCCTGTAAAAGTTGAACTTTTTGAGGATAAGGGATTAGATTTAATTTATTCTGGGCTAAAATCACGTTTGAAATCAATACAAAAAACACTAAAAAAGTCCGTATCATTGAATGTGGTTAAGGTTTGAGCTAAGATAATTATTTTTCAAAACTCTTTGAGTCTTTTAAAAACAAAATTTACACCTATTGTTTAGAGGATTACGAAACGGATAATTTACCGTTATTAAAACACAATTATAGAAATTATTCTATTATATCTCGTGCATCATGGTTTGTTTTTTGATAAACCTACACCACTTAAAAAAATTAAAAGATTTAAATTTGTAAAAAAATACGATGAAAAAAAACATTTTTCTAGCAGCAGCATTATTATTCTCAATGTCAACACAGGCACAAATTTTTGATATCATAAAATCTGCCGTTAAAGATAAAACAGGAGTAGATCTTAATGTTCCGGTAAAAAATACGGGTACTTCAACTTCTCCTAAGACTACCACTACGGGATCCGGTTCCAACAATTCATCTGTAGGCCTTAGAAACCTTACTTCTACCCAGATTTCTTCAGGATTAAAAGAGGCTTTAAGTATGGGAGTAACAGATGGAGTAAAAAAACTGGCCGTAACGGATGGTTTTTTCAAAAATGAAGCTGTAAAGATTTTAATGCCTGAAAAATTAAGAAAAATCGACACTACTTTACGTTCTATTGGAATGGGAAGTCTTGCTGATGAAGGAGTAAAATTACTGAACAGAGCTGCTGAAGATGCCGTAACTGAAGCTGCACCTATTTTTACAAATGCTATTACTTCCATGACGATTACGGATGCCAAAAATATTTTATTAGGCAGTAATAATGCTGCAACAAGCTACCTTCAGGGAAAAACTCAAACTCAGCTTTTCAATGCTTTTCAGCCTAAGGTAAAAGCTTCTTTAGGAAAAGTAGGAGCTGATACGCTTTGGAAAAATCTGATTTCAAAATACAATACTTTTACAGGGCAGGCTGTAACAACGGATCTTAACGAATATGTTACCACAGAAACCATCAACGGAGTATTTAAAATGGTAGCAGATAAAGAGAGCGGGATCAGAAATACCCCTGCAATGAGAACAACAAGTATTCTGCAGAAGGTATTTGCAGCTCAGGATGGGAAATAAATAAGAAGCTAGATATTAGAGGTTAGAAGTTAGTTTGACATGCTAACCGTTAAGATATTAAAGCTGTTTCATGATGAAACAGCTTTTTTGTTTTTAATTTCTTTTGTCTTGAAACAAAAGAAACAAAAATTCAAGACTGGGAGCTCTTCGCTAAAAATAAATCCTGTTCTCTAAAAATTCTAAACTTGCGCGAAATCATTATCTCTTAATCAGTTCAGAATTGGTCTCGCGCTTCGGACAGGAGAATTTTCTTAACGTTCTCAGAATTTATTTTTTTTAACGCTACGATATCCTATGTCGCTTTTAGGTGTAGCTATAGAAAGATTTATCAAATTTTAAATGATAGTTTCCTATATTGTAAAAAGTTTCGGCCTCACAAAGTGAGGCCGAAACTTTTTATTTATTTTCAGATTAGAATTGCATTTCAGGAATTTCTCCTTCAATGATCAGATCTGCTTCTGTAACTTTGATAATATCTTCTACTGAAACTCCCGGTGCTCTTTCTACCAGTTTAAATCCTGCCGGAGTTACATCCAGAACAGCTAATTCAGTAACCACTTTTTTCACACAGTTTACTCCTGTTAAAGGAAGTGTACATTTTTTAAGGATTTTACTTTCTCCTGCTTTGTTTACGTGCATCATTGCAACGATAATATTTTCTGCAGAAGCTACAAGATCCATTGCTCCTCCCATTCCTTTCACCATTTTTCCAGGAATTTTCCAGTTGGCAATATCTCCGTTTTCTGAAACTTCCATAGCTCCAAGGATGGTAAGGTCTACTTTCTGACCACGAATCATCCCGAAACTAAAGGCTGAATCAAAGAATGAACCTCCTTCCAGAATAGTAATGGTCTGTTTTCCGGCATTGATGATATCCGCATCTTCTTCTCCTTCGAAAGGGAAAGGTCCCATCCCCAAAACTCCATTTTCACTCTGGAATTCTACGGAAATACCTTCCGGAACATAGTTGGCAACCAAAGTAGGAATCCCAATTCCCAGGTTTACATAATAACGATCTTTCAGTTCTTTTGAAATTCTTTTGGCAATTTGTTCTTTTGTAAGCATAATAAAAACTTAGACTGCAATTTAATTATTTTCACTTGAATACAAAAGAGCTTTGTTGTGTTCAATAATTAACACTGTTAGTTAAAATAATATCTGTAATTTTGTTCCATTATTTTTTAATAGAATGAAAATACTTTTTAGATATCTTAAACCTTATCAGTGGCTGATCATGATCTCTTTATTCTTAGCTACTGTTAACCAGGTTTTCTCTTTATTTGCCCCGGCTATTACAGGAAATATCCTTGACCAGCTGGTTACCCATCCTAACTTTTTTGATAAAGAAAAACTATTGCCCAGAAACCTGAATGAGTATTTGTACGGAAGTTCTGTATATCATGGAGCTTTTTACTTTTTAGGATTACTTATCGGAACGGCAATGGTGAGTAGAATTGCCAAAGCTTTCCAGGATTATGTGGTAAGTGTGATTACCCAAAAGTTTGGAGCAAAAATATTTACCGATGGTTTAAAACACTCTATGGCACTTCCTTATCAGGAATTTGAGGATCAGAGAAGTGGTGAAACCCTGTCAATTTTAACGAAAGTAAGAGAAGATACGGTAAAATTCATCACTAATTTCATCAATATTTTCTTTGGAATTCTGGTAAGTATTATTTTCGTTTCCGTGTATGCTATCCGTTTACACTGGTCAATTATGCCGGTTTATATCTGTGGAATTTTCTTTATAGCCATTGTTACCAATTTACTGAGTAAAAGGATAAAGGTTATTCAGAAAAATATTGTTACTGAAACCACAGCTCTTGCCGGAAGTACTACGGAAAGTTTAAGAAATATTGAAATTGTTAAAAGTTTAGGGTTGACTAATCAGGAAGTAATCCGTTTAAACAACAATACTTACAAGATTCTGGGTCTTGAGCTGAGAAAAGTAAAAAGTATCCGTTCTTTAAGTTTTATTCAGGGAACGATGGTCAATTTTCTTCAGCAGATGATTACCCTGACGTTATTGTATCTGATTTTTAAAAACATTGTTACACCGGGTCAGTATCTGTCTCTGATGTTTTATGGTTTCTTTATCTTCGGACCTATGCAGGAAATCGGAAATATTATTATTTCTTATCGTGAGGCAGAAGCGTCTCTTCAAAATTTTGACCGTTTGATGAAAAAAGATGTGGAAGAAAAGCCTCTTCATCCCAAGCAAATTGGTGCTATTGAGGAGCTTGAATTTAAGCATGTTTCTTTCAAACATCAGTCTGCACAATATAAAGCTTTAAATAATATCTCTTTTGATCTCAAAAATGGGGAGACCATTGCTTTTGTAGGGCCAAGCGGCTCCGGAAAAAGTACATTGGTAAAATTACTGGTGGGATTGTACAGACCTCAGGAAGGGAATATTTTGTATAACGGAATCAATGGAAAGGAATTTGATTTTGATGAACTGAGAAATCAGATTGGTTTTGTGACACAGGATACTCAATTATTTGCGGGAACAATCAAGGAAAACCTTCTTTTCGTTAATCCTTCAGCTACTGAAGAGGAACTGGCGATGGCTTTACAGAAATCAAGCTGTACCGCATTGCTGGAAAGAGCAGAAAAAGGAATTGAAACCGTGATTGGTGAAGGAGGCCTGAAGCTGAGTGGCGGTGAAAAACAAAGGATTGCTATTGCCAGAGCCCTTTTAAGAAAACCTCATTTGCTGATTTTTGATGAAGCCACTTCTGCATTGGACAGTATTACTGAAGAAGAAATTACCACTACCATCAAAGACATTTCAAAAGAAAGAGAACAGATTACTGTACTGATCGCCCACCGTTTAAGTACAATCATGCATGCGGATAAAATTTATGTTCTTGAACGCGGACAAGTTGTAGAAACAGGCTCCCACGCCAATCTCATTGCTGAAAAAGGACTTTACTACGCGATGTGGAGACAACAGATCGGAGAAAGAAAAACACTTACTCCTCAAGCATAAAAAAAGCGCTGAAAATATTTTCAGCGCTTTTTTTATTTTTATGATTCGAGCTTATTCTTTAGTTCTCACTGTTCGTTGCTCAATTCTTTTTTCAAATTTTTCTCCCTGGAAAATTCTCTGAATCATGATTCCCGGAATATGAATCTCATTTGGATCTAATTGTCCTGGTTCTACCAGTTCTTCTACTTCAGCAATGGTAATTTTTGCAGCTCCTGCCATCGGATGGTTGAAGTTTCTCGCCGAACCTTTGAAGATAAGGTTTCCGGCATGGTCTCCTTTCCATGCTTTTACGATAGAAAAGTCTGCCTCGTAAGCGTGCTCCAGGATATGAGGTTTTCCTTTGAATTCCTTCACTTCTTTTCCTTCTGCTACTTCAGTTCCATACCCTGCAGGGGTATAAAAAGCTGGAATTCCTGCCTGAGCCGCTCTACATTTTTCAGCCAAAGTTCCCTGGGGAGTAAGCTCTACATCCAATTCACCTGAAAGCATCTGTCTTTCAAATTCAGCATTTTCACCTACGTAAGAAGAGATCATTTTCTTAATCTGTCTTTTGTGAAGCAGTAGTCCTAATCCGAAATCATCTACTCCTGCATTGTTTGAAATACAAGTCAGATCTTTCACATCACTTTCTACCAAAGCATTGATTGAGTTTTCAGGGATCCCGCAAAGTCCGAATCCGCCAAGCATCAGTGTCATTCCATCCTGAATTCCTTCGATGGCCTCCTTTGCATTTTTTACTCTTTTATCTATCATGAAATATTAGATTTTTCTGTTGGCTAAATTTAATAAATTTTCTTGTATATCCGATGAATGGAAACCATCCTGAATTTCGTGCTTTTAGAAATATCTTTTTTTAACATTTAAAACACTTATAACCACAATATTACTATTAAAACCGAACAAGTCTGTTCGGTTTTTACCCTATTTTTCCTCAAATTGATTTATATTTGAAGTCTCAAAGCCGGAAATACAGTATATTTTATTGCTTTTGGATTTAAATTAAACACAATTTCAATGTAAAAATTATTCTATAGTAAATACTTACTACCTCTTTCCGGTATTTCATTTTCTACAGATACCATCACATTAATCATATATAAAATCAAACCTTAAACAAAAACATGAAAAAATTATTTACCTCAGCATTACTGGCATTGGTGCTCAGTGTCAATGTATATGCACAAGAAAAAACTTACTTCGATGAAAACTGGGAAAAAACCACCCAGGAGAACATGGAATATTACCGTGAAACAACTCCTAAAGGAAAATTAACCCTTATCAAAGACTTCTACAAGGACGGAAAACTTCAAATGGAAGGACTTGCTTCTGACACCACTCCCAACAGTGAAATTTTTGATGGAAAAGTAACCTGGTATACTCCTGAAGGAAAAGTAATGACTATAACGACATTTTCTAATGGTAAGCAACTGGGAGTCTCTCAATCTTATGATGAAAAAGGAAGACTTACGGAAGATGTAAATTATAAATCCGACGGTACTTTCGATGGAAAGGCATTCCTTTATAAAGATGTAGAAAGTGAATATTTTTACAACACCATTACTACCTATGAGAATTCAATACCTGCCAAGACCATCGTTTATGATGAAAATATAAAAAGAATTAGGTATGAAAACTATACTACTAAAGACGGCGGAACCGAAACCAAATATTATGACGAAAAAGGAAAGCTTATTGGTACTGCTCCTTCAGGTTCGGGAGAAACCCTGCTGGTAGATTATTATCCAAATCCAATGAGAGTTTCTAAAATTGAAAAATATAAAAGTGATGGGAGCGTAAAGGAAGGTGTTATCTATGCTAAAAATGGAAAACTGCTGCAGGAACAGAAGAACAGTAAAAAAGAGGGTTATAAAACCACTTATGATGAATCAGGTAAAAAAATAGGGCATCTTGTTTATCAGTACGACAAAGAAAATGATACTTTCAAACCTATGGATGGTGAAGATTATCAGTTTAATTATGATTCTACCCAGATTTCGGGTATCGATATTTATAAAAATGGAAGTATCATAATCAGTAAATCTTTCGATGAAGCAGGAAAATTATCCTCGGAAAAAATATTAAAAGATGATATTACACAGGAGATCAAATATTACAGTCCTGATGGAAAACTGAAATCTACATTGACTTATAAAGATGAAATGCCTTATAATGGTACATCCTATGAAGGGCTTACCGAAACACAATATAAGGAAGGAGTTGTAGTGAATACGAGAATATATAATGAAGAGAAAAAGCTGAAATCTGAGAAGAAATTAAATTCCAAGCAAACAGCTTATGATGCCATTATCTATGATAACAAAGGTGTTACTTTATACACTTACAACCAGCCTTTGAATGAAGACGAAGATAATTATTTCTTCACAGCACAAATTGTACAGTATGTAAAAGGAAAACCTACCAACAAATCTTCTATAAAAAAGGGGATCCTTCAAACCGGAAAAATAAAATTAACCACCTTAAACGGGTCTAAAGAACTTGAACGTAATGGAAAATGGGTACTTTTAAAACTTTATGGCACGGATGGAAAACTTATTCAGGAAACCAAAACGTTAGCCGATATACCGGAAGAGTATTCTTCTACTGAAAATCCGGCAATGCTAAGTGAGGATGATCTGTACTATTTTGACTAATCATTATTCATATATTTAACGCAGTTTCAATTTTTTGGAACTGTTTTTTATTTGCCCACAGATGACACTGATTTTCACGAATGATTGTGTATAGATTTTGTGAAAAATTAAATGAAAAAGAGGCTGTCAAAAATGGCAGCCTCTCTATTACAATTGTGTGAATTTACTTTTTATTGAATGATCAGTTTTAAAGTAAACAGTTTTCTTCCGTGTACTTTTACAAAATAAACGCCAGCAGGAAGATTTTCATTCACCAAAGAAAAGCGTTGGTTATTGATATTTTTCGATACATAAAGCAGCTCTCCTGAAGCTGAGACCAATTCAATTTTTTCAATTGGATAGTCACTCTTTATAAAAGTAGGCTGTCCCGGTTTGGTTGGGTTTGGATACAGCACTACATTTTTCTCTGTACTTCTGGTTTCTTCTGTTCCTAAAGTGGGTGAAGCCACCTGGAACTGTACTCTGTTGGAAACCTCTGTATAGGAATCATTGGTAAACATTACCATATAATAGTTTCCTGGAGTTGCAGGCACAGCTGTTCCCTGGATTGTTTTTGTTCCCTGAGTTACTCCATCAAAATAAGTATAAGAAACAAAGTTATCGTCCGGCGTCTGAACACTTTGAGGATAAATTCCTAACCAGTCTTTGATGATTCCCGGAGAATCTGTCCATGAAGCAGTGATATTTTCTCCTAAAGTATACACTGGTTTATTGATCCATAGGTCAGTAACGATGTCTCCTACTTTAAAGAATACCTTCTCCCCGATTCCGTTATATCCGTCTTCAAGTAAATATTGTGCATAATAATATCCTTTCGGAAGTCCTGTAAAATTCAAAGTTCCTGCTGCAGTCGTTACATAGCTCCATTTAATGGCAGCTGTAGTTCCCGGAGTCTGTCCCATTTTATAAATTCCGATCCAGTCTTTCTGTAAATTAGGTCCATTTGTAAAATTGATCACAACTGTTCCTCCTACAGGATAAGTATCAGCAGTAGCCTGAAGCTGCACTTTTGGTCCTACATAGAAATTTTTTCTTGGAGTGATTTCTGTATACCCTCCATTGGCGAAGAATCCTGCAAAATACTGACCTTTATTAGCTAAACCATTGTTGAAAGTAACGGTTCCTGCAGTCTGTCCATTCGTATAGATAAACCCTTGTGAAGTGGTAGAAGCAGGAGTTTGTCCTTTCTTATAGATTCCTACCCAATCCTGCTGGTTACCAGGCCCACCTGTATAAGTAGCTGTGATGGCTTCATTTTGAGCATATTCTGTTTTATTTAAAGTAAAGGTAGGGTTTGAAACTACACTTCCTGTAATTTCGAACTGCTTCACATCACTCCAGTCGCTCCACTCAAGGTTTCTGTCTCTGTAACGTGTTTTTACATAATAGATACCATTTGGAATAGAGTTCGCAGCCAGTGTTACTTTTGTGATATCTACTCCGTCATTGAGATTTTTAGTTTTATCGGGAGTTCCGTTTCCGTCTTTTCCGAACCAGTTTTCAAAATCACGGTAGAACTCTTTTTCAATCACAGAAAAATTCGAAGTTTTACTCAACTGAAACTGTGTTGTATTTAAAAGTTCTCCGTTTGAAGATGAGAATGCACTTCCATTCAATGTCAATGGTAAAGTAGTAGTACCTGTGAAATTGTTTGTAATAGATGGTTTTGCCGGCTTAGGCTGATTCTTATATCTGTGGAAAGAATCCACCAGTACATTATTTTTCTTGTTGTACACTCCTCCGATAGAATAACATTCGATATCTACCTTTCCAGTCGGAATATCTACTTCCACGATCTGGTATGTCCAGTCTGTTAATGTTTTCTGAACATCATCAAAATCCTGCTCATTAGACATTCCCCAATACTGATCCCAGGCTGTTCCCCCTGAAATAATCTGATAATTAGGTGTATTTTTAAGCTGACCTCTGTGATATAAATGATGGTGAGCTCCTACATGCATTAAATATTTATCAGAAGTTACCAGAAGTGGTACTGCATTATCTCTTACCCATGTAGAAATATCTCCCACATATTGCTCAGCCTGATAAGGTCTATGGCTCAAAGAAATAATCCAGTCTACCGTAGAGTCATTATTTGCTGCCGTTAAGATCTGCTGAAGCCATGTCTGCTGAGCTGATCCGGTATGCTCAGAACTCAAACTCACAAACAAAACGTTACCCGCCTGCTGGGCATAATAATTTTCATTTCCTGAGCTTATCCCTTTATAACTAATTTCATCGATATAAAAGTGAGCATAATAAGAGTTCATTCCTAAAGAACCGTACGTCTCATGGTTTCCTACCGTGGTCTGAATAGGAAGGTAAGGTGATAATTTGATATTCTTTTTAAAGTGAACATTTTCATAGTGATCCAATGTCCCTACGTCTACCTGATCACCTACCATAAAAGTAAGCGCAATATTATCAGAAGGATCTGAAGTAGCTCCAAACTTTTCTTTTAATTTCTTATAAGCATTCAAAGTAAGCGTGTCATATCTGGGTTCTGCTTTAATCTGGTTATCTCCCATGATAAGGAAGCGGATTTTTCCATTGGTCGTTACCGCCTGCCCTGGCAAAGGAAGTGTTCTGAAATTGTAAACAGCAGACTCACTGGTTCCTGTTTTTATCTTATAATAATATTTAGTATTCGGCTGAAGATTGGTGATCTTAGCCGTGTGATAATAGTAATTGTTGTTGTATCCCGTATCTGAAAAGATATTGGTAGTTCCTGTTACCGTTACGTTCAGATTTGCCGGAGAATTTCCGTAGATCACTGTTGTTTCATTATTGGAGGCTGTTTTCCAATTGACGATCATAGAATTCGGAGTCGGGTTTTGTAAATAAGGAAACAAAACCTGCCCGAAAGCCATCTGGACCGCGAAACAAAAAAAGAAGAAATAATGTTTCATAATAGCTTTAGTTTTAAAATAACATATAGAATTTCGAATTGTAAATCAAACGTTTAAAAATCCTTGCTCAGATTTTTTATTTCGGGCAAAAGTAGAATTCCCATATAAACTCTGTCTGATGGTACTTTAAAGAAACCGTTAATTTTTTAGCAAAACCGGAACGAAAAAATTATAGTTTTTAGTACATTAAATATTTGGCGTATTCGAAAACTATTTTGTACATTTGCAACCTGTTATTCAACCTCTGACGAAGAACGTGTAAGTTGCTTAGCTTTAACATTTTATTTTATTAATAATGGATTTATTAAAGTACGTACAAGACAAGTACATTGCGAAAAAAGAATTCCCTGAATTCAAAGCAGGTGATACAATTACTGTGTATTACGAAATTAAAGAAGGACAAAAGACTAGAACTCAGTTCTTCAAAGGAACAGTTATCCAATTAAGAGGTACTGGTTCTACAAAAACTTTCACTATCAGAAAAATGAGTGGTGATGTAGGTGTAGAAAGAGTATTCCCTATTAACATGCCTGCACTTCAAAAAATCGAAGTTGATAGAAGAGGTAGAGTTAGAAGAGCTAGAATTTACTACTTCAGAGACCTTAGAGGTAAAAAAGCAAGAATCAAAGACGCTGCTTACAAGAAGAAATAATTCAGACAACAATACATACAAAAAGAGGCTGTTTACTAATAAACAGTCTCTTTTTTTTGTTTAAATATTTTTTACTTTCTGTATGGAGTTCCTTCTCCGGTTTCCAGAAACTTTGTCAAACTGCCGAGAAACTGCCGCCAGCCATTTGAGCAGATCTCATAACATTCAATATCCGGATTCAGACCAATATGGGTAAGCATCAGTAAACTACTCTTTTCCTTTTGTTCCATTTCCCAGACGATCGTTGTACCAATCCATTCTGTTTGATTTTTTAATTCAGGAAGAGCAATCAGTGAATCTTCAACAGACCAGATCATTCTTGAATTGGGCATTGCTTCTTTTATCCGTATTGTCTTGTGAATATGGTCTCCAAATCTTACGGTAAACACATCTCCCACCTGTGCTGAGGCACCGGTAAACCACTCAGACCACCAGAGAGGAATCTGATAAGCAAGCGCTTCATAGATCTTCCCTGCCGTAGCTTTTAGTTCAATTGTAGTATTATAATTGTCCATACGATGTATTTTTTGTTTTTCAAAACTATATCCTGCTGGATGATACAATTTTATGCAAATTATTGTTGAATAGACTTTGCATAGGGCAAGAAATATTTAAGATTAGAAGTTGCCTACCTTATTAACTGTAAAAAGGTTATTCATTTTTCATGAGATATTGTAAAGGAGTAGCTCCTGTATGTTTTTTGAAAAATTCAATAAAAGCGCTGTCAGATGAAAAGTCTAAAATATGTGACACCTCTCCTATTGAATTACCTTCCACCAAAAGCTCAATCGATCGCTGCAGCCGCCATTGCTGCCTCCATTCCTGGTAAGACAGTCCGGTTTCCTTTTTAAAGATACGGCTGATTGTTTTCTCTACTGCTCCGGTTTTTTCTGCAAGATCTTTCAACATAGGTGGTATAGACTTGCGCAGTGTCCATTCTTCAACTGTTTTTTTAAAACGTCTGTCCTGAGGCATTTTAAGTTCCAGTTTTTCTTCCGGAGCCTTATTCATTTCGTCCCAGAATACTTTTAAAAGATTAATTTGATTATTACCCAAATCCGACCACTCCCAAAAACAAATCCTTTCTATAATCTCTTTTAGTAAAGCATTTACATGAAGAACCTTCAGATCAAATGTCATATATTTTTTTGAATAATTTTCATCAAAATAAATTGATCTATAGGCTACAACATTCCGAAAATTGACCCGATGAATCTCATTGGCAGGAATCCATAGCATACGGAACGGAGGAAGAACAAACTGTTTATCAGAAGTAGTAACCGTCATACAGCCAGAGGGAGCATACAACAGCTGAGCCTTCGTTTTATGAAAATGAAAGCCAGAATCATGCATCACCATATCCGAGGCTATTCCTATTACTTTCTCTTGAATAGAATCTGCATTAAATTCTTCATTTTGCTTCAGTACAGCCATGTCCTATTTTTGATATTTTTTGTTTTTATATCATTATAAATATACCTTGTTTTTTTGGAAACTTTGCAGAAAAAAATGAAAAAGACAAATCCTATCTGGCTGTTGACATTGCTTGTAATGCTTCCGCAATTTGTAGAAACCATTTACAGCCCTGTTTTACCGATGGTACAGCAACAGTTTGGAGTAAAAGAAGAAGCTGTTACTCTGACGATCAGCCTATATTTTATAGCATTTGCCCTGGGTGTAGCATTTTGGGGTGTACAGTGTGACAGAATTGGAAGAAAAAGGTCATTGGAATACGGTCTCATCACCTATGGAATCGGAACCTTGGCTGCAGTTTTTGCACCTAACTTTATGATTCTTCTTGGTGCCAGAATTATTTCAGCATTTGGAATTTCCGCAGGGTCTATTGTGACACAAACTATTTTAAGAGACAGCTACGACAAAGATAATATCAGCAAAGTATTTTCCTGGATTGGAATGGGTTTATCCATAAGCCCTGTGGTAGGAATGATTACCGGTTCGGTATTGGCTTCTTCTGTGGGACATCAGGGAGTATTTATAACATTATGTTTGCTGGGAATATTATTCTTCACTCTTTCAAAACAAAAAATTTCCGAAACCCATCATTCAGTAAAAGAAATTAATGCAGGTATTTTAATCAATTTATTAAAGAGAATGCTTCATGACAAAGCAATTATCAGATGTTGTTTATTAATCATGAGTTTTAATGTTCTGTTGTTTTCATACTATTCGCTGGCTCCTTTTATCTTTAAGAAATACCATTATTCCTCTTATGTTTTTGGATATAGCAGTGTTATACTGGCATGTGGAACATTCGCCGGGGCAAAACTCAACAGATCTCTGATATTGAAGAATATACAACCTAAATGTTTAGTTAAAGCAAGTACATTTTCAGCATTTGTCGCTTCTATTTTCGTATGGATTCTGTCAAGCACAGGAATTTATTTTTTAATTCCTTATTTTTTCATTGTAATGGCCTTTAGCATTGCAATTCCCAATATCCTAAGTACAGCCTTAATGAATTATAAAAATGAAACAGGAAGTGCAGGTGCTATATTAGGATTGATTTATTATGTTCTGATAGGCTCCGGGCTCGTAAGTATTGGTTTTATACAGAATCTGGGAATTTCATGTATATTGTTTTCAGGTATAGGAGTTTGTACTTTATTGTTCTTTGAAAATAAGAAACATTAAGTTTAACTATTTTTTATTAAACTTAATGTTTCAACTATTTTTATTCTTCTACTGTATAAAACTGTACAATGCTTCAAAAAATTTCGGATATACTTCTATATGAGGAAGATGACCTACATGATCAATCTCTACCAACTTTGAACCTGCAATTTCCCGCTGAGTCTTCTTTCCCAATTCCTGATATTGCCCCATTTTCGGCTGAAGTTCCTTTGGTGCTCGGTCTTTTCCTATAGCTGTTCTGTCTCTTGTTCCAATGATAAGCAATGTAGGAACCTTGATATTTTTAAATTCATAACATACCGGCTGGTTGTAAATCATATCTGAGGTAAGCGCTGCATCCCAGGCTACCTGAGGATACTCTTTATGAAGTGTCCATCCGGCAATTAAATCAAGCCAGGGTTGATATTCTTCTTTCCATTTGTTGTCATAATAGAATTTCAGCTGATAGTTTTTATAAGTGTCAGCTGTATTTTTCAGTTCAGCCTGATACGCCTGATCAATGGTCTGATAGGCTGCAAAAGTCTTATAATCTTCCAGTCCAATCGGATTCTCAAGAATTAGTTTTTGTACTTTCTCAGGATATAGTAATGTAAACCGGGTCGCTACCATTCCTCCCATGGAATGTCCCAAAACTATAGCTTTGTCTATTTTCAATTCATCAAGAATTCCTTTTGTATTTTCCGCCAGCTGTGAAAAAGAAAATTGGTAATCATGAGGTTTCGAAGACTTTCCAAATCCTATCTGATCAGGAATCACCACTCTGAATCCTTTAGCAGAAAGGTCTTTTGCCGTTCTTTCCCAATAAGCCCCGTTAAAATTTTTTCCATGAAGAAGCATGATTACTTTTCCATTGGACTTCTGTGGCTGTACATCCATATATGCCATTTTCAAATCTTGCCCCTGAGATTTGAGCGTAAGAAAATGAACTTCATAAGGATATTGATAATCGGAAAGCATTGCATCCAGAGGTTTTACCTGCGAAAACATAAAACCTGAGACCGTCAAAGTAAAAACAGTCATTATATTTCTGAAATATTTCATGAAACTTTTATTTAAAGATTAAAATTAAAAAAACCGCTCCAAAAGGAACGGCTTCAACTGTTATTTTTAATTAAATATTTTTTAAACAACTATGCCATCGAAATTTCTTTTTCTTTTTTTGAAGGTAAATTCATTAAAACGATAGCAAAAAGAATAAGGGCAATTCCTACCCACTGGATAAGGAATACTTTTTCTCCCAGTAACACAAAAGCCATGGTTACGGAAACCGGAAGCTCCAGTGATGAAACAATACTTCCCAACCCTAATCCGGCATTTGGAAATCCAACATTGAACAGAATTGGCGGAATAATTGTTCCAAAAAGAGCCAGAACAAATCCATACGTGAGAAATATTGAATAATTAAATGAGTGGATATGTTCTGTATTATCTGTAAAATTCAGGTATAATGATTTTAAACCATCAAAATACATGGGTCCTATCTGGGCAAAGAATAAAAATGCAAATACCACTACTGAACCTCCTGCCAGCATAATAATACTCTTCCTGAAAACCGGAAGATGGGTTGCCAACGTATTGGAAGTAAACATTGTCAGGGTATATGAAGCGGCTGCCATCAGCCCCCAGAAAACTCCATGCCAGTCCAGTTCTATTTCCATATTAATAAGATTCGTTGCCAGAATGGTTCCCAGCAATACAATAACTACAGAAACAACTTTCCTCGCGTTGGGCAGTTTTCTTGTGATCATACTTTCCACCACTACACTGAACCAGACCGACTGCATCAATAAGACAATAGCAATCGATACATTGATATATTGTACCGCAATATAATAGAACAAACTTGTTCCTCCCAAAGAAGTTCCTGCAAGCAACAGCATTCTTACTTCTTTAGAATTAGGCAGCGATAATTTCTGTTTTGAGGTTAGGGTTTGAATAAGATTAAGGATCAAAAGCCCTGTCAAACCTAATACGAATTGGGAAGTAGTTACTTCTGAGGTTGTAAAACCATCATGGTAAGCCATTTTCACAAAAGTGGCCAACATACCGTATATACTAGCTCCAATCCCTACAAATAAAACACCTTTTAGTATATTTTTCTTCTTCATAATTTTTTTAACAGCCTGCAAAGTTACGACATATAAATTAAATCATTCTGAAGTGTACTACTGATAGATAAATAAAATCGCCACAAGCAAGCTTGTGGCGATTTTTAAATTGATTATAAAAGTAAATTATTTTTTAACCATTACTTTCGAAGCTGCTTCGAAACCTAGTCCTTTGATTTTAACCATATAAGTTCCGTTAACAAGATTGCTTGTCGAAATTGCTTTTTTAGCATCTGGTGAGATTTTATCTTCTGTAGAAACCAGTTTACCAGACATATCATAAAGTTCTACACTTACTTTTCCAAGGGTATTGCTTGGGAACTTAATATAAAACTCGTCCTTAGCAGGGTTTGGATAGATAGAAATATCCTTGTTCTTATTTGCATTTACATCATTGGTAGCCAATAAACATGCTTCCGGTACATTAAAGTCCTGAACCTGATCATTAATATTATTCTTCACTCCTGATGATGCATTCACTCCTAAACCTCTTCTTGCGAAAACGCCCCAGATCATACATTTGTCAACACCTGCAGTTGTTGCCAACTCTGCAGCCAATATTGCATTTCTTCCTTCAATAAAGCTAGGATTACAACCTTGAAGTTTCAGAGCGTCCGTTACCAACTGTAATACTTTTGTACTTCCGTTTGGAGTTGTGGATAATACATCTGAAGAATAACCATATTTTTCAACATATTTCCAGTGAAGATCCCATAGCATCGTTGCCCAGACAAAACCAATAGAGTGTACATCCGGAACCACTGCTGATCCGTTATTGTATTCCATTCCGTTGGTATCTCCGTAGGTAAATCCGTTAACAGCAAGGCTTGTAGAATATTTTGCAGGTCTGATACCAGCTCCTGTTATTGCCTGACCTAATGCATAAGTACCTGTACCTCTTGCTACAGTAGCATTATCGCCTGCTTTATTAGTTAACATTAACGCGAAGAAATCAGACCATCCTTCTCCCATTTGTTCTTTGCTCACTCCTGAATTCAGACAGTTGTATCCTGTACCAGTCATTCTGTTGGATATTCCGTGACCATATTCGTGAGTTACGATTCCGTTATCAAAGCTTCCGTCAGGAGTCATATTTCCTTTTAAGGTAACATTTACTGTAGTACTTGCTGCAAGCTGAGTTTTGATATATTCTCCTTCTGCATTGGTAATAAGTACTGAAGGAATTGTAATTGTAGGATCATTACCTGCCATATTTCCTATAGTAGCACCATTTACAGCGTTATTATATACAATAGCCGCTTTAGCTCCTGCATCCTGAAGGTTTTTCACTTTAATAGCAAAGGAACATGTTCCTCTTTCAACCAGTCCTATTTTATTAGTCAATGAAGTTGCAGGCAATGCTGTACAACCATCCAAAACTGATGAAAGTGCAACATCTCCTGTTATTCCGTTCATAGGTAATGGAGTACCAAACTGTGCAGTTCCGGCTCCCGGTGTACGGGAAACAGCCGCAGTAGGTGCATTATAGTAAAATACTCTTCCCACCGGAGACCAAAGATACATCTGCATTTTACCATTATAACCATCCTGCCCTGAAGAGAAATTCGCGTTATTTAATCCGCTTCCATCCTGTGCCTCTGCATATACAGAGTCATCATCTCCTCCTACAGGTCCATTACCAAAGTTGTTCTGCTGGAAATTTCTGGCAGATTCTGTAAATCCGAATTTATAGAAAACATCATGAATTCTATTATTCAGATAAAATAAATTCGTAATGGCAGCATTTCTGTTGTTTAATGGAGTTTCATTGATATTAAAAGGGAAATCAAAATTTCTTGTTGCTCCACCATCTGCCGGAGCTCCTGTAAGATAATCAGGTGCTGTTAAAGCTGTTCCTGCAGCATCTTCATAGGCAAAAACATTATTTCCTCTGGTAACAGTATAATGATTCGTTCCGTCAGAATGCCATCCTTCAGGGGAAGCACTCAGAATCCAAGGATTCGTAATGACTGATCTTGAACCAAAAGTAGGTGCTTCAATAGGCAATGGAAATACATTATATGATGCATTATCCGGTAAAAGCAATGGAATATTATTCTGTGCTAGGTTATTTTGAGGTCCAACTAGTGTATTTTCAAAATGATCAGCATGGCTGTATTCAGTATCGGAACCATAGGCATCATGATGGAAATTACAAGACAATGTCAGGTTACTTTTCAAAAGGATATTTCCATTGTTGGCATCTACTAAAATATTCCAGAAATTCGGAGATTTTGGCTCATTTAAAGTATATTCATATGCCAGACGAAGGTTTCCGCTCTCATCATTCATATACACCAATCTTTGATTGGCTGATGTAGCTTTCTTTTGCGTCTTTTCAAGATATTCAAGAATGGTGAAATTCGCAATATCAGGGTTTTTAAGATCTTCAGCAATTTTTTGAAGAGCTGTATTTTTATTAATTGCAGCTGTACCAGATGTAGAGGTAGTATAATCTTTTACAAAATTATCTGTGTAATAAACAATTTTATTGTCCTGAATCAATGCTGTTCCTACAGAGCTGTATACAGGTAAACCTTTATACGTCTGTAAAAATTTAACAACATTACCATTCAATGATTTTGAAGGATCTACATTATCAACAATGATATTATTCAGATCAGACTT
Organism: Chryseobacterium culicis; assembly: GCF_002979755.1. NCBI lineage: Bacteria > Pseudomonadati > Bacteroidota > Flavobacteriia > Flavobacteriales > Weeksellaceae > Chryseobacterium > Chryseobacterium culicis. The sequence goes on from NZ_PCPP01000003.1 coordinate 364,049, forward strand.
TTTATATTCCCTTATTTTATTTTGAGAAATATAATCCTTAATCAGTTTTTCATTATCCTGTCCGAACAATATTGTCGGAAACGCAGAAAATACTGCAAATAAAAGTGGTAAAGCTTTGTTTTTCATATCCATTATTAAAGGCGCTAATCTACAAATAATTCACATAACTTCACTATTTTTTTTGACAAAAATTAAAATATAAATAAATACAAATGGAAAGGATAAACTTAAAATCATTTTACATATTTCTCAATGAAGAGAACCCTGTATTATATTTGCGCTTGCCTGATTATGTTTACCCCGTTTTTTATTTCTTTTTCATTAAAAACATTTTGTTAAACAAGCCTTTTTAATGGATATAAATTTCTAATCTATTCTGAAACCAACTTTTCTATTTTTACTATTTTACTTGAGTAGTTTTTGTCTTCAATATCCTAAAACCACGATGACACTATTACTATATGGACATAAAAAAAGCCGCTCAAATGAGCGGCTCCTTATCTATAAATGGTTCAAAGATTATTTACCTTCTTCCATTTTTCTTTTCAACTCTGCTAATGCATCGATGTCTCCAAGAGTAGATCTTTCTTCGTTGTTAGAAGAAGAAGTTACGTTTCTAGAAGAAGATTCTTTAACGTTTTTCTTTTCTTCGTCTCTGAAGATACCTGTGTGAGATACTACTACTCTTTTGAATTCTTTGTTGAATTCGATTACTTTGAATTGAGCATCTTCACCTTTTTTGATTTTAGATCCATCTTCTTTCTCTAATAATCTTGAAGGACAGAAAGCTTCAACTTCAGCATCTTCGAATTGAACAGAAGCTCCTTTATCGTGAACTTCTACAGCTTTACCAGCGTGGATAGTTCCTTCAGCATATTTAGTTTCGAATTTATCCCATGGGTTTTCAGTCAATTGCTTGTGACCTAGAGATAATCTTCTAGCTTGGATATCTAATTCAAGAACTACAACGTCTAATTTATCACCTACTGCGCAGAACTCAGATGGGTGCTTGATTTTCTTAGTCCAAGAAAGATCAGAGATGTAGATTAATCCGTCGATACCTTCTTCTAACTCTACGAATACACCAAAGTTAGTGAAGTTTCTTACCGTTCCTACATGCTGAGATCCTACAGGATACTTAGCTTCGATGTTTTCCCATGGATCTTTAGACAATTGCTTGATACCAAGAGAAATTTTTCTTTCTTCTCTATCTAAAGTTAATACTTCAGCTTCTACTTCATCACCTACTTTTACGAAATCTCCAGCAGATCTTAAGTGAGTAGACCAAGACATTTCAGAAACGTGGATTAATCCTTCAACACCTGGAGCGATTTCTACGAATGCACCATAGTCAGCAAGAACTACTACTTTTCCTTTTACTTTGTCACCTACTTTCAAGTCAGCAGAAAGAGCATCCCAAGGATGAGCTTCTAATTGCTTCATACCTAATTGGATTCTTGTTTTCTCATCATCGAAATCAAGGATTACAACTTTCACAGTCTGTCCGTCTTCTAGGATTTCAGATGGGTGGTTCACTCTAGACCAAGAAAGGTCTGTAATGTGGATCAATCCATCAACACCTCCTAAGTCAATGAATACACCGTAAGAAGTGATATTCTTAACAGTACCTTCAAGAACCTGACCTTTTTCAAGCTGAGCGATGATTTCTTTTTTCTGACCTTCGATATCTGCTTCGATCAATGCTTTGTGAGATACAACTACGTTTTTGAACTCAGGGTTGATTTTCACAACTTTGAACTCCATAGTTTTTCCTACGAACTGATCGTAATCTTTAATTGGCTTAACGTCAATTTGAGAACCAGGTAAGAATGCTTCGATTCCGTGAACGTCAACGATCATACCACCTTTAGTTCTAGATTTAACAAAACCGTTAACGATTTCTCCAGTTTCGTGAAGTTCGTTTACTTTATCCCAAGCTTTAAGCGTTCTAGCTTTTCTGTGAGATAACTGTAATTGTCCAGTTTTGTCTTCTCTCTTGTCAACCATTACTTCTACCTCGTCACCTACTTTAAGGCCTTGGTTGTAACGGAATTCGTTTAGAGAGATAACACCTTCAGATTTGAAGTTGATGTCTACGATAGCTTCTTTGTCAGTTAATCTTACAACTTTACCAACTAAAACGTCGTTATCGTCTAGGTTGTTTAAAGATCCGTTGTAGATTTCTTCTAAATCGCTTTTTTCTTTTCTCGCATCTGCATCAAGACCTGATTCGAATGAATCCCAATCAAATTGTTCTGGTGCTACGTTTTGGTTTAATAAAACCTCTGCTGAATTTGTCTCTTTTGACATTTTCTAATAAAATTTGTATTCCTTCTTTTTTAATGGTTTGAATAAATGCGGATTAAAAAATACGGAAGTAATTAATTGTAAGTAATTTACCTATCAAACCTTTTCGCCACAAAAGTGGGTGCAAAGATAATGATTTTATTTAAAATAAGCAATAGATTTCAGCACGCTAATATTTAACTTATGTATTTAAAAATCAACACCTTCATTAAAAGAATGCTTCAACTGCGCTCAGCATGACATTCTAATACCAACGGTCTTAAATTCAGAATGAAGCAATATCCGATGTCTTGTGAGCATAAACTGAAAGTTTACGAACACAGTTCACGAAGCATATATAATAAGTAGAAGACAAAATGAGATTATTCATTTCGCTACCCTTCATTCAGAATGACAGTAACACCGAATTAAAGAGCAACGTTTTTCTATTCCTATCAAACTCTTCTCCTATAAAATGCTACCACTCCAGAACTCTCAAATCCTCAAACTCTCCCATATATCCCCCGCTTAAATTCATTACCTTTGCAGCATGGAATTACAGCCGATCTATCAAAAACTGCAGATTCAGGATATGAATCAGATGCAGAAATCTACTTATAAAGCGTCCGAAAACAATACAGACATTGTTTTACTCTCTCCTACAGGATCAGGGAAAACGCTTGCCTTTTTATTTCCTGTTTTGAGGAATCTGAAAAAAAATGTTCAGGGAGTTCAGGCATTGATATTGGTTCCTGCCAGAGAACTTGCTTTGCAGATTGAACAGGTTTTTAAATCGATGGGAACAGATTTTAAAGTTTCTGTCTGCTATGGAGGGCATGATAAAAAAATCGAGGTTAATAATTTAATTGAAGCTCCTGCTGTACTGATTGGAACTCCCGGAAGAATTGTTTACCACTTAAGAAATAATAACTTTGATCCGAAAACAATTAAAACCTTAGTTCTTGATGAGTTCGACAAAGCTCTGGAACTGGGTTTCCATGATGATATGGAATTTATTTCCCATTCTTTACAAGGACTTTCTCAAAGAATTTTAACTTCCGCCACCGCAATGGATGAAATTCCGGCCTTTACAGGATTAAAAGATGAAAAAGTAATCAGTTTCCTTAAAGAAAATGACATTAAACCGGATCTTCAGCTGAGAAAGGTAATGACCATATCTGAGGAAAAACTGGATACCCTTTTTAATCTGGTTTGTAAAATCGGAAATAAGAGAACTTTAATTTTCTGTAATCACCGTGATGCTGTAGACCGTATCTCTGAGCTTCTTCATCAGATGGGAATTGACAGAGAAACCTTCCATGGTGGTATGGAACAGGATGAAAGAGAACGTGCTTTGCTAAAATTCAGAAATGATTCTGCAAGAATTCTTATTACCACAGACCTGGCTGCCCGCGGACTTGATATTCCCGAGGTAGAATCTATCGTTCATTATCAGCTTCCGCCAAAAGAAGATGCCTTCATCCACAGAAACGGACGTACAGCAAGAATGAACGCCAAAGGTTTTGTATACCTGATTATGACTGAAGAGGAAAATTTCCCATTCATTAAAAATAATACTCCCGAAGAAAGTGTTGCCGGATTTACTAAAGTTCCGCAAAAAACACCTTTCCAGACTGTTTACATCAGTGCAGGGAAAAAGGATAAGGTGAATAAAGTGGATATTGTAGGATATTTACTCAAGAAAGGAGAACTGCAGAAAGAAGATGTGGGAATTATTGAGGTAAAAGATACGACCTCTTATGTTGCTGTTTCCAGAAATAAAGTAAATGCTCTTTTAAGAAAGCTTCAGAATGAAAAACTGAAAGGAAAGAAAGTGAAAATGGAAGTTGCTTATTAAGTCACAAAAGTTTTTTTAAGTTGATACTTTGTGCATATAAAGTTCACATAAGCTTGTGAAAATTTTCAATTTCAAAGATAAAGTAATTACCCCTGTGAGAATTCCCCTCCTCCGGATGGGTGGCGAAAATTCAGAGAATTTTTGACGGGTGGTTTCAACAAACATAAAAAGAGCTCTGAAATTTCAGAGCTCTTTTATTATAAAGATATCACAATCTTATTTTATTCCTCTTACTCTGGTAGGGAAAGTATACACAGATTTTGAAGCAGTAATGAAGAGTATGTTATTATTTTTCCCACCGAAAGCGACATTGGAAGTCCATTTTTCAGGGATAGAAATATGATAAATCTTCTTTCCTAAACGGCTGAAAACATGAACGCCATCTCCTGTCAGATAAAGATTCCCGTGTTTATCCAGCTCCATTCCGTCTGATCCCATTTCACAGAACAGTTTTTTCTCAGACAATTTCCCTTCACCTAGAATATCATACACATAAGTTTTCCCGGCATCAATATCAGAAATATACAATTTCTTTAATTTTTCACTTCCTACAATTCCGTTAGGTTGTGTGAAAGTATCCAGCTTAGTAACTTTTCCTGTTTTATCTCTGTAATAAAGGCTTTTATGCTGAATTTCCTGCTTAAACCCTGTCCAATAGTCTCTTTCGTACAAAGGATCGGTAAAGTACATTCCTCCCAATTCATCATTCCAGACATCATTGGGGCCGTTCAGTCTTTTTCCTTCAAACCCTTTAAGCAGCACCTCTACTTTTTTATCTTTTGAAATTTTCCAGATTTCCCCCTGATCATCAGAACAGGTAATCAAATATCCGTCTTTGTCAAAGTGGGTTCCGTTTGCTCTTCCTGTTTTATCTAAGAATTCTATCACCTGATTACTTTTCCAGTCCCAGTAATAGATCTTATCATTAGGCTGATCGGTAAAGTAAACATTTCCCTCTTTATCTGCTGATGGTCCTTCGGTGAAACTGAACTTATCGGAAACCATTTCCGGCTGTACTCCTTCATAAAACATTTTACTATAATTTACTGATTGGCAGTTTACCAATGCGAAAACCAAACCAATCATACTTATTTTAAAGATATTCTTCATGCTTTATTTTTAAGACTGCAATTTACGATATGATCAAAAGGTTTCAAAATATTTTCTCACTTTGATACAATAAAAATCACAAATACAAAATGTCCCAATTGTCCTATTTTTGAAGTAGATCCTATTAGTAATAAAAAGATATATTCCGGAGCTTTGCAGTAAGAGAATCGATCACTTTTTACAGGGAAATAATCAATGGAAAATAAGGTCGATCAGGATGAAAATTGTACCAAAATACTTTATAGCATACAACAATGAGCGCAGAGTCTAACAATATCAAGTCTTTGGAAATTGAAAATGAAGATTTCAGAAATTCAGTGGGAACTATGGATGAATCCGGAAAAAGAAAGTGGATTTTTCCCAGAAAGCCCAAAGGAAAATATACCAATTACAGGAATTACACCAGCTATCTTCTTCTTGCTTTATTTTTCGGGTTGCCATTTGTAAAGATTAACAATAATCCTTTTCTTCTCATTAATGTCATCGACAGAAAGTTTTTTATCCTTGGACAGCCTTTCTACCTGCAGGACTTTTTTATTCTTGCTTTGGGAGCGGTAACTTCTGTGATTTTTGTGATGTTATTTACGGTTGTTTTCGGAAGAATATTTTGTGGGTGGCTGTGTCCCCAGACTCTTTTTATGGAAATGGTTTTCCGTAAAATCGAATACTGGATCGAAGGTGACCGAAATAAACAGATGAAGCTCGACAGACAGGAATGGGATGCTGAAAAAATCCGAAAAAGAGTGACGAAATGGTCCGCATTTATTTTTATTTCCCTACTCTGCTCTACTTTCATGTTCATGTATATTGTAGGCTATGAACAGGTTTTCCAGATTATGCTGGAAGGACCTTCAGAACATCCATTAAAGTTTATTACGATGATCTTTTTCACGATGACATTCTATTTTGTTTTTGCATGGCTTCGTGAACAGGTTTGTACCCTGGTTTGTCCTTACGGAAGACTGCAAGGGGTATTGATTGACAAACAGACCATCAATGTATATTACGATTTTAAAAGAGGTGAAGGCCGTGCAAAATGGAGAAATAACGAAGACCGAAAAGCAGCAGGAAAAGGAGACTGTATCGACTGTAACCAATGTGTTGTGGTATGTCCTACGGGAATTGATATCAGAAACGGACAGCAATTGGAATGTGTAAACTGTACAGCATGTATCGATGCCTGTGATGAAGTGATGGAAAAGGTAGGCCTGCCTAAAGGATTGGTACGCTATGCCACAGAAGATGAGATTGAAAATCAGGATAAATTCCGATTCACTCCAAGAATGAAAGCCACCACCGTTATTTTAGCGCTGCTTATCGGATTCCTTGGGTTTTTGATGTACGACCGTGGTTCCATGGAAGCCAAATTCATTAAGCCGGCAGGTTCTACGTTTTTCATTAAAAATGGTAAAATCACCAATACTTTTATTTATACCCTTCTGAATAAATCAAATGAAAAAAAGACGCTTACCATCAAAGTTATCACTCCAAACCATGCAGAAATCACTTACTTCGGTTCTGAAAAAATCATTTTGAAAGGAGATCAGATCCTGAAAGGAAACATCAACATTTCCTTCCCTGAAGAAGAAATTAAGTTCTCAAAACAAAATATGGTCATCGGAGTTTTTGATGAAAAAGGGAAACTGATAGATTCGTTTGAAACAACGTTTGAAGGACCATTTAAATTAGCTTTATAGGTGGCAGATGACAGGTGGCAGGTGATAGGTGTTAGGTTGCAGGGATTAGGGATACTACTCAACAAATAGCAATGGTGAATTTTGCTTCGCAAGTGAATCGTGAATTTGGATGGGAAGTCAATAAACAAGATAATGATCGTCTAAACAGAAGAAGTACCCCGTAACTCGCAACAAACACAACCAGCAACAAACACAACCAGCAACTTTAAACATTAAACTCATTAAGCCTTATATTTCCTCATGAACTGAGTAGGAGTCATTCCGGAGCTTTTCCGGAATACTCTTACAAAGTAGGAATATTCTTCGTATCCTAATCGAAAAGCTATTTCCACCAGACTTTCGTCCAGGTACATCAACATTCTTTTAGCCTCCAGTACTACCCTTTCTGTAATCACATCCGTGGCTGTTTTTTGAACAACAGTCTGGGCAATTCTATTCAGATGCTTGGAGGAAATCCCTAATAAAGAGGCATAATGAGTAATTGATTTATGTTTGGTAAAATTTTGTTCCATCAGATTCTCAAAATCCTGATAATGTTTAAAATAAGAGAGTCCGGCAGCTGATGCCAGTGTATCAAAGTCTTTTGAAAACAACCGGGCAGCATGAATGAAAATCTGGGACATCAATGACAAAATAAGGCCTTCTTTCATTATATTTTTAGCCTGATGTTCTTTTCCCAGTTCCTGAAATAAACTGCTGTTTTTCTTCAATTCCAGAGCATCCAACTGAAGTTTTCTTGGAAAAGATACAGATCCGAAAAAGGGAAAGTTTCTGAGTTTCTGATTTACATAATGCATTTCGTAAAACTCCTGAGAACAAAAGAAAATATAGCCATCAATATCCTCCGAAAGTTCCCAGCTGTGAATCTGCCCCGGTGAGAGAAAGAAAAGACTGCCCTCCGAAACTTCATATTTCTGAAAATCAATTTCATGTACTCCTGATCCTTTGGTAAAAAGAACAGCAGCATAAAAATCATGTCTGTGTGGTTTTTCAATATGGCGATGTCCCACCACCAAATGATTCTTCATCGTGTTAAAATAAAAATCTGAAGTATTTTTACCCGCCTGGAAAAGATCGATATGAAGAACGGAGATCGGATTCATTATTATATAGCTATCGTAAGAATTCACAAATTTAGATAAAAAAGAACTGGCATATGGTGGTTCTTCCTATCTGTTAACACAAATACCTGTTATTTTATAACAATTTCACTCCTATAAATTTTCTTTGAAACAAAGTCTGAATGCACTTTTTACAATATATTTTGGATGAAACTTTAAAAAATTTTTATCTTTGAAGTTTAGGAGTAGTAAAATGAAAATAAATTTACCTGATAAGCTGTATTATTCTATAGGAGAAGTTGCGAAAGCATTTGATGTAAACACTTCATTAATACGTTACTGGGAACAGGAATTTCCTATTATCAAGCCTAAAAAAAACAGAAAAGGAAACCGATATTTCACTCCTGAAGACATCAAAAACCTTCAGATGATCTACCATCTGGTAAAAGAAAAAGGATATACCCTGGATGGAGCCCGTATCGCCTTAACCACAAACAGTAAAATTTCCGAAACCATCACCCTGATTGACCGCCTGGAATTCGTAAAAGCCGAATTGATTAAGCTGAAAGAATCTTTGGGAGAAAGGGATGGTGAATAAATTTCTTTGAACACACAATAACCTCCGCTGCAATGAATTGCAGCGGAGGTTTTATTTACATTCTATCAGGAATACGATCACCAGCTATTTTCACAACGTACTATACCCCCTTACCTAACCCCCTCTACCCCCTTGGGTAAGGGGGTATACCCAGTTGCATAAGGGGCTGAAGGGAGTTGCATAACGGTCTCTAACCCCTTTGATAAAGGGTATAGAGGCTTATGGAAGGGGCTAGAGACCGTTGACTAAGAGGCCGGAGCGACTTCTGAACTGGCTAGAGACCCTTGATAAAGTGGGTGGAGAGGCTTGTTAAAGTGGTGAGAGGGACTTATCTAAGGGGCTGGAGGGTGTTTATAAGTGGTTCACAGCAGTACAAGGGCTTTTCCTGCTTGTGGACATGAGAGAGACGCTCGTGCTCGCGCCAGCGGGAGGATTGACTAAGAATCAATCTCTTTTTAGTATTTATTTAGTTTATCAAAATATTTTTACTCATAGTTTTTTTTACTTGGATTTAAAAACCACCTTCCTTCTTTTTTATATAACATAATATTACAGATTAATATTTTAGTAAAAAAAGCTGGGTAATGAGAGTCTATTTTTAATAAAACTTTAAATCCATCTATTTTCTGAATACATATAATATTAGTTTTAGGATGAGCACCTTCTTTTTTATAATTAAACTTTTCATAATCATTACAAAGCTCATAAAAATCATTCGGATAAATCTCATTATAATTATTATTAATAATGGAAATAACTCTATCTGAAGTTACAAGTAAATAAGAATCATATAAATCACATTCTAATATTGGTAATTCATTTGATAATAAAGATGCCTTCGTTGGGACATAATTCTCCTCTAAAAATATTGTATGCATTTTATCATTAAATGTTGTCCAATCCTCAGGTTTTTTATCAACACATCTAAGTGTAATTTCTAAAACCTCTTTTTTAAATTCTTTTGTTTTCATAATTAATATAAAACTTTATCCCAAAAAACTGTATTCCATTGCTGGCGCGAGTGTCCCGCCCGTGTCCATAAACAAAATCATGAAGTTTATATATAGTTATTCTGAAAATTCAACCATAGATTGAAGCAAAGCTGGTTGCCATCCAAAGTTTAAAAGTAGTAAAACTTATAGTATAAACAAAACCACCGCAATTGCAGTGGTTTTGTTTTATTTGTGTGCATGAGCGACACGCTCGCGCCAGCAGGGGATTAATTTGTATAAATTGGCTCTCTATTAGTATATAAAGCATCAATAATGCCATCTCTTAGTTCAATGAAAAGAATACTATACTTTTCATTAATATTTAATTTATACTTTTTCCCACTATATTTTATCTCAATATGCTTTATATCTTTATTTAATGCAAATTCTAAAACTTTTGAGTTTCCACTTGTCCTTGTAGTAATGCTCTTATTGATTTTAGAATCTTGAAAAATCAATATACTATTATCAGTTTTAATTGATATTTTCTCATTATAAATATCATTATCATACAATTGGATCATCAACCTATCTTTTCTAATTGTTTTCTCATTATCCATTGATTCTGTGTAATGGATTTCAGGAACAGAAAAACAATTACAAAAAACTAGTAATACACATACTAACAAAGCATTATTTACTTTTTTCATCTGGAATATTTTGGATTATTATATCTCTTTGTTTTACATTTATAACATTCCAATTCTTGGATCGTACATAACTTTTACTTCTTTTTGAATTGGATTATCACTATCTGTATTGTGCCTTAAACCAAAAAAAAATATGTCCAGCTTCATGAGCAGTTGCTTCCCGTGCTGGCGAGAGCGTCTCGCTCGTGTCCATAAACAAAATCATTAAGCTTATATATAACTTTTCTGAAAATTCAACCATAGATTGAAGCAAAGCTGGTTGCCATCCAAAGTTTAAAAGTAGTAAAACTTATAGTATAAACAAACCCTTGCATTCTGCAAGGGTTGTTATTTATTCTAGCGTGGACAGGAGCGACATGCGCTCGCGCCAGCAGAGGGAGAATAGTCTATTTTTATTCATCCACTATTTCTCCATTAAGTTTAAATTTAATATTAAAAACATTTTCTCGAAGATAGGTAACCTTTTTAATTCCTTTTTCAGTTCCTAATTTTTTTAATATATCTTCTCCTTTCTCTGCAAATGAAAAATATTCATCAGAGTAAAAATAAAGAGGTATTAATTTCTCTTGTAGAAATACCGCTCTATTTGTATGTTCTTTCCAAAAATTTTTTGGAGAATTATTATTACTTAAATACAAGATATATGTATCTGTATTTTCTTTATCTAAAACCATATATATATCATTGTTATTGCCACTTTTCTGTATTTCTTTAATAAGAATTTCATTGACAGAAGAAGGTAAAAAATATACTATATCCGAAAATGATCTCTGTGGATAGCAACTAAACAGACACAAATTAAATATTAGTAATAAAATATATTTTTTCATTATGGATATTTTTGCTTATTAATAAATTGATTCAAAACTTCTTGCTCCTTGCTGGCGCGAGCATCCAGCTCGTATCCATAAACAAAATCATGAAGTTTATATATAGATATTCTGAAAATTCAACCATAGATTGAAGCAAAGCTGGTTGTTATCCAAAGTTTAAAAGTAGTGAAACTTATAGTATATAAACAACCCTTGCAAGAATGCAAGGGCCGTTATTTTTTTCTGTGGACACGAGTGACATGCTTCCGCCAGCAAGGGGTAATATGCTAAGAAAAATATTTACTCAAACTTAATATTTAGATTTCCAATACAGTCCATAAATTTTTTTTGATTTTCTTTTTTAAAATAAGGAATATCTTTTACACCATCTTTAATATCATTATAATTTATCTTGACAGCTCCGTAGCTATTAAATTGCTTACCAAGCATGTAATAATTTTTGGTAAAAACAATTGGTTTTGGGGTAAGCTCATCAACTTCCAAACATTTTTTCAATTCATCTATCTTATTTTCTATTACTAACTGATATCTATAATATTCATTCAAATTGTTCTTTTTAAAGTCTTCTATTGATTTCTTTTTCGTATAAAATATAAAATTGCCATATTTTACTTTTTTGTACGAAAGACTGTCAATTCTCAATTTGTAAGGGCTGATTGTTATTTCACAAACATCTTTATTATCGAAAATAATAATCCCATCATAAAATCCATCTTCATAATGAAATCCGTCTTCAATATAAATACGTGAATATTTTTTTTCAGGATTTATATTACAAGATTCTATTCCTAACAATCTAAATTTTGTTAAAGCATTTTTCATTCCCTCATTTTCTTGGGGACTTAAATAAGAACTATTAAAAGAAACATCGTTATTATTGAGTAAATTTTGATTTATTTCTTTTAACGAGCTTTTACTTTGTGATAAACAGCTAGTAAATAGCATTATGTACAATAAAATATAGTTTTTCATTGGTTATTATTTATATGAATGTGATGTATTTTTAACATCATGCTTGCACCAGCGAGGAGAAGATTTGAAAATATACTATGGACTTTTATTACAGTCACTCTCCATAAAAATCTGAGCCCTATTAAAGTCTGGAATGAATTTCTTATCTACAAAATAGAGCATTCTTTCATCAATAGTTGATTGCCTGCCTTTCTTTAAATTAGATATATCTTGATTTGTCTTCTCAAAAAAAGAATCGAAAAAATTAATAATCTGCTTATCTTTTTCATGATTCAAATCAAAGATTATTAAAGAGCCTTTATAATTATAAGTCTTAATCCTGTTAGAGAGATTATCATTGTAATTCATTTTTGCAAAGCCGAAAAGATATTGATTATTACATTTTTTAATTAAGCTAATTTCAAAAAAGGCAAACTCCTTTTCAGTAATTATTTTTTCAATGTAATTATAAAACTCCTTCTTTTCGCGAGTCTGAGCAGAACATCCAAAATTCAATAAAAAAACAGATACTAAGAGAATTCTTTTAATCTTTTTTAAATTTTCCTTCATAAGCCTTAATTATTTGAGAGCTATTATATAAATCATTAAGTTTATATATAACTATTCTGAAAATTCAACCACAGATTGAAGCAAAGCTGGTTGCCATCCAAAGTTTAAAAGTAGTGAAACTTATAGTATATAAACAACCCCTGCATTCTTGCAAGGGTTGTTATTTATTCTAGAGTGGACACGAGTAGTATGGTTGTGCCAGCTGGGGAGAATTAATCTATATAATCTTTTGAAAATTTTATTTTTTGCTTTTCCAAAAGTTTTTTTATAATATATGCTTTTTCTTGTGGTAAAATCTCAATAATTTCATTTTGACAATTAAAAATAATATTCCAATAATCTGTATTATAAGAAAACGGAATCTTTCCTAAATTGAAATTTTCATATTGTACTTCCATATTTTTAAATGTTAATTGTAATATATCTGTTCTATTTAATGATTCGTCAAAAATCATTTTATAGCCCTTAATAGAATATACTTTACTATAATTAAAATTTAAAAGTAGTTGAGGATTTATAAAATAAAAACTTACACTAAGATCTTTATTATTAATGGTATTTGCACCAATTAATAATATGTTTTTTTTGCTATCAATTATAGTTTTTTCATTTTTATATTTAATATAACTCTCAATCAATGGTATTATTGCAGCATTATTATTTTTACAATCTTGACTTTTACAAGATATTGCAAATAATAAGAATAAGAAATATCCTGCTAAATGTAATTTGTTCATAGTTCCATTATTTATTTTGTCCAACGTATGTAGCATTTGTATTATCATATTTTATATATCCTTTACCAGATGATGGATATTTCCATGATGAATAAACGTGTAGGCTCTTAAATACACCTCCTTGAGCCGCCATCCTTACATCTCCTCCATCGCCAGCTATCCTATAAAATGTTGGTTTATTACCATTAAATCGACCAGTACTAAACCCGCTTGGTGCAATATTAGCATTTAAAGGGTGTGAGTGATCATAATCAATACTGTTAACCTGATCAACAATATGAAATGAATTTCCACCTAAATTTAAATGTGATACAACAAAATAAGAACTAACACTTTCGTTTTGTGAGTGATTTGTTCCTACTATATTTGAAGAAAAACCATCTGAAAAGGAAAATCTATCTCGAGCAAATTCTACATTTGTATTTGCACCAGCAAACTCGAAAAATTGTTTTGCAGCAGTATCATCGTTTATTTGTAAATATGTATAACTCGTTCCTCCCGCTATTTCATCATGCCCCGGAGTTTCAAAGGCTAATGTTTTTTCCACACCTATTTGTGAATCTCCTGTAGGGTTTTTCTCTGTTACATTCGTCCGAGCAATTTGTATAGATTTAGATTCATCTTCATTTGTAATAGTATCATAAGTATTATCATCTTTTGTTCTTTCTATATTACCATTGTTGAATATCTTAATTTTATCTTCTGCTTGCCTACCATCGGGGTCAATAAAACGTATAGGATTATTAAAAGCATAGTTATAAAGACTATACCTCGTCATTTTCTCCGCCAACGGATCAGCAACACCCCATCTTCCCATATCCGGCATATAAAACCTCGCCCCATAATCATACATACCTGTTTCCTGCAACTCTTTGCCGTTGTACTTATAACTATAATATCCTCCAAAATTAGAAGTACTAAGCATTCCTTCAATATGGTTTAAACCAAATGGATAATAGTTGTTGGTGTCGGTTATTTCAAGAGCGCCTTCGCTGTTTTTGGCAAAGCTTACTCTGGCATTGCCAAGGTGATCTCTGTACTGGTAAATATAGCGGTTTTGCAGGATAAAATAAAACCACCGCAATTGCAGTGGTTTTGTTTTTATTTGTGGACACCAGTGAGACGCTCGAGCCAGTGGGGGAACTTCCTTTTTAAATAAAAATATTTGTTCTCCTTAATAATTTTTTGTCATAGTATTTACATACAAAAGTAGCTTGGTAGTATTTTACTATAACCTACGCCCCATTTATCTTTTTTTGCATCTCCAATATCTATATAATCATAACCGTTTATAAAGGGAATTATAATGTCTTTTTTGCCATCAATTGATAATCTTATTTTTTTTACAGATTTATTTACCTTTTTGTAAGTAACCCCATAGCATCCTGATTCTGATACTGACTTAAAGTTGATGGAATCTTTATTATTAATAATTATCGTTTTTCCCTTAAAAGCAGCTCCATTGAACAATAATAAAATGTCATTATCTGTTTTTTGATATTCTTTAGGAATATCCTTAAAATATTCGTCTTCTGCAACTTTTTCATTACTAGTCTTTTCTGTTCGATCATCGTAATAATATTCAACAGAGAGATTTTTACAGCTATATAATAGTACTAAAATTATAAGGTAAAAAAATAGAAAGTATTTATTATTGTGTAATTTCATTTTTATTAATTTTTGGTTGTACTAGTTCGATTGTCTTTTTCATTTGATCAATTTGTTGTGGTAAAATATTTGTTCCTGTACCATCTCTCATAGACTTGTCAGGATTTCCTTCCGAATTTTGCTAATTATTTTTATTTTCTTGAGTATTTGAGACCTTGGAATCTTCCCAAATATGATTTAAACCCAAAGAATATGCTATCTCATGAGTTCTTCCTCTTGCAAGCGCGAACGTCCATAAACAAAATCATTAAGTTTATATATAGCTATTCTGAAAATTCAATTACAGATTAAGATTCTACAGATTGAAACAAAGCTGGTTGTCATCTAAGGTTTAAAAGTAATAAAACTTATAGTATAAACAAACCCTTGCAAAATGCAAGGGTTGTTATTTATTTTACTTTGGACACGAGTGAGACGCTCGCGCCAGCGGAGGGACTTTGACAGCGGAGTAATAATTATTCCTGACAATCTTCTAAGTCACTATTGAAACCTAACATTTGCTTTATTTCTTTTGTTCTATTTCCCATACAAATAAAATAAATCTTTCCCTTATCATCAAATCTAACTCCTAAATGAGGAGGAGAGTCATACATTATGTTTTTGTTAAAGGGTATTGAATGAAATGTTTTGGTTGTCTTAATATTTTTAAAATATTTATACAGAAGAATTTTATTATCAATATTATCCGTAATTATTACCACTTTGTATCCTTTATATTGAATAATAGTATCATTATCTGTAACAGCTCCGTCGCATTCAAAACAATTATATGAAAGACTAAAAATTTTATTTTTTGGATTTTCACTTTCAGATGACAAACCCATTAACAAATATGTTTTTGTTGGGTTAAATATTTCATTTTTTGATGAATAATAATTTATATAAGTATCAACAATATGATTTATATTAATTTTTTGAGCTGAACAACTACAGAATAGTCCTATAAAAAGTAATATTAAAAAAAAATTATTCAAAATTTGTTTTTTGACTATCATAATACATATATTTTTTTAATTGAGAAATGTAAACTCTTAGTTTTACATTAGGATTATCTTTTGCTACATTAATATCACAACCACCTTTCAGGCAACGAACATCTCCGCTAGGTCTGTATCCTTTTGAAAATGATTCAAATCCACTTGCAGGAGTCCAACCAATTCCATCATTAGGGTGGTTATGATCTTGAGCAAAAATTGTGCTTGGATAAAAATAATCACCATTAAAAGAGAAATTAGACATCCCTAAGTCTTTAGCATTAAATGGAGATTTTGTAGGCAAATGAAAAGTTCCAACCACTGAAAATATACCCTTAGACCCATTAAGTGAAGTATTTGAAGATTCTACACTAGTGTTATTATACATATATTCTGCAACTTCCTTTGCTTTTCCTTCATTATTATAGAAGCTTAAAGTTGTCATCCTGTCCGAAAAATTTCCTTCTGAATCTTTTAAAGGCACTTTTAAAGTAATTTCCTGTTTATTCTTTTCAATGTAACCTTTTTCTCCAACATCAACACCACCATCATTTTCAGCTTTAAGATTTCCATTATTATCAAAATTTTTAGAAGCATAAATTACATCTCTATCTGATTCTGCTTTCCAAATTAAATTTGCCTTTTCATCTAGTTCATATATGTCTTCATTTCTCCCGTCAGGATCAATAAAACGAATTGGATTGTTAAAACCATATCTAAATGGTGACCAAGCTCTATTCATTTCAGCCAACGGATCCACAACGCCCCATCTTCCAATATCTGCCATATACATCCTTGCGCCATAATCATACATTCCCGTTTCTTGTAATTCTTTTCCGTTGTACTTATAACTATAATATCCTCCAAAATTAGAAGTACTAAGCATTCCTTCAATATGGTTTAAACCAAATGGATAATAGTTGTTGGTATCAGTTATTTCAAGAGCGCCTTCGCTGTTTTTTGCAAAGCTTACTCTGGCATTGCCAAGGTGATCTTTGTACTGATAAATATAGCGGTTTTACAGGATAAAAGAATAAAACCACCGCAATTGCAGTGGTTCTATGTTTTAAGTGAAGACTAATCTGTATAATTCTTTGAGAATTTTACTCCTTTCTTTTCCAAAATATTTTTAATTTCTTTTGATTTTTCTTGGGGTAAAATTTCAACAACTTCGTTTTTACTATTTAACGTAATATGCCAGTTTGTTGTGTTATATGTAATAGCCATTTTAGCTAAATTAAGATTTTCATAAGGAATCTCTTTAAATGTTTTTTCTAACAAATAAGACTTATCTAAATCTTCACTAATAATTAATTTATATCCATTGACTTCATACACTTTAGAATATTTAAAATCCATTAATAATGCTGGATTTACAAAACACAAATCAATCCAGTAATTTCCATTTTTAGCATTATCACTTTGAGCACCGATAATGATGATATTCGTTTTTGGATTTATTACTTTTTGTTGATTTCTAAATTCTATGTAACTGGCAACAATGTTTCTTGCTGTATTATTCTCCTTATTAAAAACCGTTGTACTACAACTAAGTATTAAAACAAAGAAAATCAGTAGACAATATATATTCTTTTTCATTTTTAATTCTTTTTACCTCCAATAAATGTTGCATTTTTTGAGTCGTATTTAAAATATCCTTTGCCAGGAGTTGGCCATTTCCAAGTACTATATTGATACGTATTTGTAATTTGAGGATTATTACTTCTAAATTGTGCATCTCCTTGTTTTAAACCGTAAGTCATTACTGGAACATTATTTATAAATCTATCATTCCAACCTGATGGACCCACATTTGCACTAAGAGGATGGGAGTGTACATTTTCAAAATGACTTCCATCTTGTATAATATGTCCTCCAAAACTATATGCTTCCAACATAGCCCCAGCATTTACACTTTGATTAACAGAATGATTGGTACTTATAATACTGGTACTATACCCATCGCTAAAATTAAATGTATCTTGAGCAAACTCTACTTTTGTATTTTCCGCAGCAAATTCAAAAAATTGGGTGGCTGCATCATAATTCTGTATCTGCAAGTAACTGTATGTTGAACTTGCGCTTCCTTCCATTCCATCACTTTCAGGCAAATCAAAAGCTAATGATTTCATATTCCCTATCTGTGAATCTCCTGTAGGATTCTTTTCTGTCACATTTGTACGGGCAATCTGAATAGACTTAGATTCATCTTCATTGGTAACAGTATCATAGGTATTATTGTCTTTTGTTCTTTCTATGTTACCATTGTTAAAGATCTTAATCTTATCTTTTGCCTGCATTCCATCAGGATCAATAAATCTAATTGGGTTATTATAGGCATATGTGTATGTACTCCAACGTCTAGAAGCTTCCGCCAGCGGATCTATCACACCCCATCTCCCAATATCCGGCATATAAAATCTCGCTCCATAATCATACATTCCAGTCTCCTGCAATTCCTTTCCATTGTACTTGTAACTATAATACCCTCCAAAATTAGAAGTACTAAGCATTCCTTCAATATGGTTTAATCCAAATGGATAATAGTTGTTGGTATCGGTTATTTCAAGAGCGCCTTCGCTGTTTTTTGCAAAGCTTACTCTGGCATTGCCAAGGTGATCTCTGTACTGGTAAATATAGCGGTTTTCTGTGAAACTGTAAAATCCTTCAGCGGTAGGCACAAAATCAAGCTTCCATTCCGGTGTTATAACAATACCGGAAAGGGTATTGATATTTTTATAGGCCTGTTCTTCAAAAGCTGTTTCCGTTCGGCATTCCAGGCATATTCCGCCACCTTCACGATAGGTATATTGAAAGCCATCCAGGTAATCGGTCATCGTAATACTTGTCTGCCCGCGTGGCGGAGCACTGGAATAGGTTTTGCGAAGTTTTACCCCATCTGCACGGTAGAGATAATCCAGCCCACTGTTCATAAAAAGCCCTGAAGGATTAGCCTGGGTAATGGCAAAGGAATCCGGTAAATTCAAATAGTTGTACTGTATCGTCTGAATTCCTTTATCCTTCATATTAATCATATTCCCGTTCAGGTCATAATCAATGATATTATTTCCTCCTTCATAGCCTGTATCATTTAATGAGCTTTCAATAATCTGGTTCAGACGGTTTCCTGTATATTTA